>NZ_JAUQTZ010000026.1:0-58051 GCF_059803845.1 Rhizobium sp. UFLA01-1127
GCGTTGCCTGTTCTGCAACACGGTGATGAGGCACAACGCCCAGACCCCTTGACCAACGCAATGCGATTAGACAACCAATGAAATTGCTTTCTCGCCCGCCAAGGGCAAGATGGCCCTGTGGCAGCCGCGGCTCCTTACTTCGCCGGAAACTCAAACCCTTCGAGATAAGGCGCAAGTTCAGGATCGATATCCACCTTCACGGCGTTGTTATAGATCGCCGTCGCGATCATGATGCCGGCGAAAGCGACGAGATTCGCAAGCGTCGGCTCGTCATAGCGGGCCTTTAGCTGCGCCCAGACCTCTTCCGGAATGGCGTTCGAATCCCTGACAATTGCCGTGCCGAATTCGATCAGCAGGGCTTCGTCTTCTGTCGGCACGATCGTTTCCGGCGCCAGGCCGGCGTTGATCAGTGCGCGCCGGAAGAAACCGACCGGGATGATCGAGCGGCATTCGAGCGCGATGGCATGGCAAAGCAGCCAGACGGCGCGATCGTCGAGTGCCGGGCGCAGTTCTTCGCGCAGGGGAAACCATTCCGCATAGATGCGATGCGCGACCGGCGAGTGCAGCAATGTCCGCTTCATGTTGGTCATGCGGCCGCGCAGCTGCACTTCGCGGTCATGTTCGGCGCGCACGGCGTCCGAAGCGGTTTCATAGTCGATCGGCGTGATATGGCTCATGTCAATCTCTTTTACTGGGCTCTCTTACTGCGCGGCTTCGGCGGCAGCCTTGAAGAAGCGGTTTTCCGGGCGCGGCAGGCCGAGGTGTTCGCGCAATGTCGTGCCTTCGTAATCGCGGCGGAAGATGCCGCGGCGCTGCAGCTCTGGAACGACGCGGGTGGTCACGTCAAGCAGCCCTTGCGGCAGGAAGGGGAAGACGACGTTGAAACCGTCGGAGCCTTCTTCATGCAGCCATTGCTCCATCTCGTCGGCGATGCTCTCAGGCGTGCCGACGAAGGCGAGGCCGGCATAGCCGCCGAGACGCTGGGCAAGCTGCCGTACGGTAAGCTTTTCCGCTTCGGCAAGGGCGATGACGCGCTCGCGGCCGCTCTTGCTGGCATTGGTCTCCGGAATTTCCGGCAGCGGACCATCCGGATCGAAGCTGGAGGCATCATGCCCAAGCGCGATCGATAGCGACGCAATGGCGCTGTCGTAATGGACGAGGCTGTCAAGCTTCGCCCGCTTGGCCTTTGCTTCCTCGATCGTGTCGCCCACGACGATGAAGGCGGCGGGCAGGATCTTCAGATGATCCGGATTGCGGCCGATCGCCTTCATCCGCCCCTTGATATCGGCGAAGATCGACTTGCCGTCGACGAGATTGCGGGGGGCCGCGAACACCGCCTCGGCCGTTTCTGCGGCAAGCTGGCGGCCGGCATCCGATTGCCCGGCCTGGACGATGACGGGCCAGCCCTGGGGCGGTCGCGCGATGTTAAGAGGCCCGCGGACGCTCAGTTCCTCGCCCTTGTGCCCGAGGACATGCATCCGCTCGGGATCGAAGAAGATGCCGCTTTCGGGATCGCGGAGAAAGGCATCGTCGGCGAAGCTGTCCCAGAGGCCGGTGACGACATCGTAGAATTCGCGGGCGCGATGATAGCGCTCGCCATGTTCCATATGCTCTTCGAGGCCGAAATTGAGGGCGGCATCGGGATTGGATGTCGTGACGATGTTCCAGCCGGCGCGGCCGCCGCTGATATGGTCGAGCGAGGCGAAGCGGCGGGCGATGTGATAGGGCAGATCGAAAGTCGTGGAGGCGGTGGCGACGAGGCCGATCCTGTCGGTGACGGCAGCGAGCGCCGAAAGCAGGGTGAAGGGCTCGAAGGAGGTGACGGTCTGGCTGCGCTTCAAGGCTTCGATCGGCATGTTGAGGACAGCCAGATGATCGGCCATGAAGAAGGCGTCGAACTTCGCCTTTTCCAGTTCTTGCGCGAAGCTCTTGATGTGCTGGAAATTGAAGTTGGCGTCCGGATAGGCGCCGGGATAACGCCAGGCACCGGTATGCAGGCTGACGGGACGCATGAAGGCCCCGAGCTTCAATTGCTTCTGTTCGGTCATCGGCTCTCTCTCGAAAATCGCCAGGCTGGCCTTGACGTCGAAACGGCATCGCCAGCGGGATAATGCCTTACGACGTAGGCGTGCCAGCCGCGCATTCAAAGAGCCGATTTCATTTATTTGATCGCTTTCATGGAATTTTCATCCTGCCGGCATTTCCGTGCTGTTCTGTCCGGCGAAAACCTTGACGAGCCAGTCTATGAAGACACGGACTCGTGGTGAAAGCTGGCGGCTGCGCGGATAGAGCATCGAGACAGGCGTCCGTGTGGGTGGATAGTCCGGGAGCACATGCAGTAGTTCACCCAATCGTATGGCTTCCTCGGTGTGGTAACGCGGAACCTGGATCAGTCCGAGGCCGAGTCTGGCGGCGGCGAAATAGCTTTCTGCCGCATTGACGGAGATGGTGGCCGGTAGCGTGATCTCGCGCACCACACCGCCGATCTGGAATTCCAGCGGCAGGAGCCCGCCCGTTGCGGAAGAACGGAAGCCGACCATGCGGTGGCCGTCGAGCCTATCCGGATGGGCCGGCATGCCGAAGCGTTCGACATAGGCGGGCGCTGCAAGCGTTACTTCCTCCAGCATCGCAACGCGCCTGCCAATCATATCGCTATCCTGAAGTGTGCCGACGCGCAGCACGCAATCGATCCCTTCGCGGATGAGATCGACGAACCGGTCGCCCTCGGTGATCTGTAGCTCGATGTCCGGGTAGGTTTCGAGGAAGGAAGGCAGGTTCGGCAGCACGAAGTGCCGCGCCAGCGTGCCGTGCACGTCAACGCGCAGTACTCCCTTAGGCTTCGCACCGGCAAAGGCGCCTTCGGCATCCTCGATATCGGAGAGGATGCGGAGACAGCGCTGGTAATAGGCTTCGCCGTCGAGCGTCGGGCTGACGTGCCGCGTCGTGCGTTGCAGCAGGCGTACACCGAGCCGAGACTCGAGCTGCTTGATGGCATCTGTCACGGTTGAACGGGGCAGGCCCGTGTCTTCTGACGCCAGTGTGAAACTGCGCCGCTCTACGACCCGGCAGAATACCCGCATGGCATCGAATCTGTCCATCTTATTTGTTCGCCGATCTCGGATAGTGATGCCGATTAATGGATGATTATCCGCCGAATGAAAAGGAGCATCTTCTCCTCATCGAAACGCGCTGCGGCGCAAAACAGCGAAGGATGAAGAAAATGAGCAGCAATTCCAATCAGGTAGCGATTGTCACCGGCGCATCCCGCGGCATCGGCGCCGCCGTTGCAGAGCGCCTGGCAGAGGATGGCTTCACCGTCGTCATCAACTATTCCGGCAGCGAGGCGGCAGCCGAGGAACTCGCTCGCAAGATCGAGGAAAAGGGCGGCAAGGCGCTGACCGCGAAGGCCGATGTTTCCGATGCCGAAGCCGTGCGCCGTATGTTCGACGCTGCGGAAACTGCCTTCGGCGGTATCGATGTCCTCGTCAACAACGCCGGCATCATGCAACTGGCCAAGATTGCCGATGCGGACGACGCGCATTTCGATCGTCATATCGCCATCAACCTCAAGGGCACCTTCAATACGCTGCGCGAAGCCGGCAAGCGGCTGCGGACCGGCGGCCACATCGTCAACTTCTCGACCAGCATCGTCGGCCTGAAGCTTGAAACCTACGGCGTCTATGCTGCGACGAAGGCTGCGGTCGAGCTGTTGACCGGCATCATGGCCAAGGAACTGCGTGGCCGATCCATCACAGTGAATGCTGTCGCACCCGGCCCGACGGCCACCGATCTCTTCCTGAACGGCAAGAGCGACGAGCTGATCGACCACATGGCCAAGATGAACCCGCTGGAGCGCCTGGGCACACCACAGGATATCGCCGCTGCCGTCTCCTTCCTTGTCGGTCCCGACGGCGGCTGGATCAACGGCCAGACGCTGCGAGCCAATGGCGGCATGATCTGAGCCTGCGAGGCGGCAGGGTCACGCCTGCCGCCGACCTCCCCTGATCAATCGTCAACGACAGCCAATTTCAAAGGAACAGGATCATGAGCAAGCAAGTCATCGTAATCACGGGGGCATCGAGCGGCTTCGGCGCTCTGACGGCAAGGGCGCTCGCCAAGGCAGGCCATACGGTCTATGCGGGCATTCGGGAGACCCAAGGACGCAACGCGGCGCAAGTCGCGACAGCGGCGGCATTTGCAAAGGAGAATGGCGTCGATCTGCGGACCGTCGAACTCGATGTCGCCTCGAACGCCTCTGTCGAAGCCGGTATTGCTGTCGTCATCGCCGAGCAGGGTCGCGTCGACATCATCATCCACAATGCCGGCCACATGTCCTTCGGCCCGGCCGAGGCGTTCACACCGGAGCAGTTCGCCGAGCTGTATGATATCAACGTGCTCAGCACCCAGCGCGTCAATCGCGCCGTGCTGCCCTACATGCGCAGGCAAGGGAAAGGACTGGTCGTCTGGGTTTCCTCCTCCAGCACGCGCGGCGGCACGCCGCCGTACCTTTCGCCCTACTTCGCGGCCAAGGCGGCCATGGACTCGCTTGCCGTTTCCTATGCGTCGGAGCTGACGCGCTGGGGCATCGAGACCGCCATCATCGTGCCGGGCGCCTTCACGAAGGGCACCAGCCACTTTGCCCATTCCGGCTCACCGGCCGACAAGACTCGTGCGGCCGAATATGATAACGGCCCCTATGCCGGCGTTCCCGATCAGGCATTGAAGGGACTTGCCTCGCTGGAACCGGCGGATGCCGATGCCGCTTCCGTGGCGACAGCAATCGTGAATATTGTCGATATGCCGTTTGGAACGCGACCATTCCGTACCCATATAGACCCTTCCGAGGATGGTGCGGAAATCGTCAACGGTGTTGCCGATCGGGTTCGCGCGGAACTTTTCCGGCGCATCGGGCTGGAAGACCTGCTGAAGCCGCGGCCGAGGACCTGACGCTCCGTCACCACCCTTTGAGCGTGTCAAATCGCCGCTTCTGTGTCACAGAGGCGGCGATCTGTTGCTTGCATCCGGGCTATTTTGCATCGTACGGCATTCCCAGCCTACACGTTTCATACTAAAGCGAATCCTTCAAAGGGTCAGGAGACATCCATGGACGCGAAGGACATTGGTGAGATTGCCAGCTGGCTCATGCAGGCTGGCCTCAAGGGCATGGCGGAGGCCGACATACTGGCCGGTTTCTGCGAGCAATGCCGCCAGCATGGTCTTAACCTCGATCGGGCCATGGCGCTGATGGATACGCTGCATCCGGTTTATGAAGGGCGCGCCTTCCGCTGGGATGGCAACCAGATCATCGAGCGGGAGTTCCAATATGGCCCGACTCAGCAAGGGATTGCCTCGGAGAATTGGCAGCGCTCCGCTTTCTATCACATGCTGACGACAGGTGACGACGAGGTGCGCCGGCGCATTGGTTTTGGCGAGTCGGCCGATTTCTACGGGCTAGACACGCTGCTGGCCGACGGTCACACCGATTACATTGCCATGATCCACCGTTTCGAAGAGGGCGGCACGATCGGCGAGATGGATTGCTTTTATTCCAACTTTGCCACCGCACATGAGGTCGGCTTTCCGGAGGAAGATCTGCGCGTGCTGCGCAAGCTGACCCCGGCTCTCGCATTGGCGATCAAGTGCACGGGCATGAGCCGCATCGCCCGCACCATTGCCGAGGTCTATCTCGGCGAGGATGCCGCGCGGCATGTGCTCGAAGGCAAGATTACCCGAGGCAAGACGGAGCGGATTTCGGCGGCACTCTGGTTTTCCGATCTCGCCAACTACACACGCATCTCGGATACGGCCGAGCCGGACGAAATCATCCCGATGCTGAATGCCTATGCCGATGCGGTCATCTCCTCGATCCACGAGGCCGGCGGCAATGTGTTGAAGCTGATCGGCGATGGCACGCTGGCGATCTTCAAGGCCAGGAATTCTGCCGATGCCTGTGCTGCGGCGCTGATGGCGGAATCGCTTTTGCGCCAGCGGCTGCGCGATCTCAATTCGCAGCGGCAGATCGAAGGCCGGCCGGTGACGGACGTCTATCTCGGCCTGCATATCGGCGATGTCTTCTACGGCAATATAGGAAGCATGGACCGGCTGGATTTCACGGTCATCGGGCCGGCGGTGAATGAAGTCAGCCGCATCGCTTCGATGTGCCGATCGGCCGACCGCAACATCCTGATGTCGTCGAATTTCGTCGAGGCGCTGTCGGGGCAGCAGAGCAACGATCTCGTTTCGGTCGGCCGTTACGCGCTGCGCGGCGTCAACCGGCCGCAGGAACTGTTTACGCTGCTGTCTTCGGCAGCCTGACCCGTCTGCGCCGCCCGCTTTCAGCGACGGCCGGCGGCGAACATCGGGCCGCCCTTGCTTGCGGGGAAGCCATAGCCGTTGATCATCACGAGATCGATATCGCTGGCGCGCGCGGCGATGCCTTCCGAAAGCAGGGCATCGCCTTCGTCAACCATGGCTTTCAGCAGGCGGCTGACGATCTCTTCCTTGGTGAAGCTCTTCGGCACGATACCTTTTTCGGCGCGAGCGATTTCGATCATGGCCGTTACCTCGGGATCAACAGTCCGTTTGCCGTCGGGGTAGGCATACCAGCCGCGGCCGGTCTTCTGGCCGAAGCGGCCGGCTTCGCAGAGCCGGTCGGGGATGATCACATAGCGTTCCGCAGGATCGCGTGTCGCGGCCTGCCTCTTGCGGCGTGCCCAGGCGATTTCCAGCCCCGCCATATCGAAGACGGCGAACGGCCCCATCGGAAAGCCGTAGGCCTCCAGCGCAGCGTCGATCTCCTGCGGCGAAGCGCCGTCCTCGACCATATATTCGGCTTCGCGGCGATAGGCGGAAAAGATGCGGTTGCCGATGAAGCCTTCGGTGACGCCCGAGACGATGGGCAGCTTGCCGAACCGCTTGGCGAGGACAAGGGCCGTCGCCAGCACATCGGGCGCCGTCTTCCTGCAATTCACCACTTCCAGGAGACGCATGATATTGGCTGGCGAGAAGAAATGCAGCCCGACGACACGCTCCGGCAGCCGTGTTGCGGCAGCGATCACGTCGGGATCGAGATAGCTCGTGTTGGTCGCAAGGATCGCATCGGCGCGAACGATCGCATCGAGACGCTGGAACAGCTCGGTCTTGACTGTGAGATCGTCAAAGACGGCTTCGATGACGATATCGGCCTGTTCCAACTGCTCCATATCGGCGGTGACCGTCAGCCGGCCTGAGCGATCTTCCCGACCCGCCGCATCAAGGCGACCGGACTGCACGGCCTTGTCGAGCAGACCGGCGATCCTGTCGCGGCCCTTTTGGGCGGCTTCGGCATTCTGCTCGACGCCGATGACGCGGTAACCGCCATTGAGGGCGGAGACGGCAATGCCGGAACCCATCAGGCCAGTGCCGACGATGCCGATGGTTTCGATCTTGCGCGGAGCGAAGGCCTCCAGTCCTTCGACCTTGCCCGCGGCACGTTCCGCGAAGAAGACGTGGCGCAGGGCGGCAGCCTCTTCGCTGTCGCGAAGGGCAATAAAGGTGCGGCGTTCCTCGGCAAGCCCTTCCGATAAAGAGACGCTCGCCGCCAGGCGCACGAGACGGACGGCCTCGGCAGGCGCGTGCTGGCCGCGTGATTTGCGCAGTGCGTCCGATGCCGCCTTGTCGATGGCTTCGACCGCTTCCGCAGGAATGGATAGATGGCCGGTGCGGCGCAATGCAGCGGCATTGATCGACTTTGCATCCGCGATGGCATCTGCGAGCAGAGTATCGGGAGACACGCTGTCCACGACACCGAGCTTCAACGCTTCGGCCGTCGATACGATGCGGCCATTGGCAATCATGTCGATGGCGGCGGCGATGCCGGCGAGCCGCGGCAGGCGCTGCGTGCCGCCGGCGCCGGGCACGATGCCGAGCTTGACTTCGGGAAGACCGAGTTTCGCGGCCGGCGCGGCAAGACGGCGATGGCAGGCAAGCGCCACTTCCAGGCCGCCGCCGAGGGCCACGCCGTTGATTGCGGCGACGACGGGTTTGGCAAAGGCTTCGATGCGGGCGATAACATCAGGTAGATGCGGTTCGACCAGCGGCTTGCCGAACTCTTTGATATCGGCGCCGCCGACAAAGCTGCTGCCGGCGCCGGTCAGCACGATGCCGGCAATATTGCCATCCTTCTCCGCATGCTCGAATGCGCGCATCAGCCCGGTCCTGACATCGGCAGAGAGCGCGTTGACGGGCGCGTTGTCTATGGTGACGATAAGGGTCCCATCGGCCAGCGCCGCCGAAATGGTGTCCGAAAAGCGCAATGCCGACATGATACTATCTGCCCATCCAAATGTTATTCCGTAGGTATCGCATATGAACGGAAATCGCAGGTGCCCCCTTCTCCCCAGCGGGGAGAAGGTGCCGCCAGGCGGATGAGGGGGTGCCCGCCAAGACTACGAAAATCCATGAATTCAAATCGATGCCCCCTCATCCGACCCTTCGGGCCACCTTTTCCCCGCTGGGGGAAGGAATTTCCAGTGCCGATCCGCCCCATATGCAATGCCCCTGTGTTTTATTCTGGGATGACGGCGGTCGCCTGGATCTCGATCTTAGCACGATCCTCGACGAGAGCGACGACCTGCACGGCGGCCATGGCCGGGAAATGGCGGCCGATGATATCGCGATAGGCCTGACCGATACCCTTCAGATTGCCGAGATATTCCTGCTTATCGGTGAAATACCAGGTCATGGACGTAATATGCTTCGGCTCGGCGCCGCCCTCGGCAAGGATGGCGACGACATTCTTCAGCGTCTGGCGCACCTGCTCGACGAAATCGTCGCTTTCGAATTCGCAGGCGGCGTTCCAGCCGACCTGCCCGCCAACGAACACCGTGCGGCCCGTCGCTGCTACGCCATTGGCATAGCCGATCGGCTTGGCCCAGCCTTCAGGTTGCAGGATGGTATGCATCGTTCGTCTCCAGATGAGAGGTGAGCGCGGCGCGGAGATCATCCGGCCATTCCACGGATTTATGCGTGTCAAGCGAGGTGGCGACGACACGGTGTCTGGCCGTCCAAAGCACATGGCCATTGGCCGAGACCTGGTGTTCGAGATCGAGCGAGGAACGGCCGACGCCATGGACCGAAAGCCGGAATTCAAGCTCGTCGCCCTGCAGACCCGGCTTCACGAAGGTCAGATCCAGCCGCACCGTAGGCACGCCCAGGCGGCGGTCGTCGATCAGCTTTCGCCAGGAAAAGCCGATCGAAGCGAAATAATCCTCCAGCACCCCGACGAGGATGTTCAGGTACGATGGGAAATAGGCGATGCCGGAGGGATCGCAATCTCCGAAGCGCAGGGGTCTCGTGGTCTTGAATGCCAAGGCGGGCCTCAGTTCGAAAAGGCGGCGATGCCGGTGATGGCGCGGCCGAGGATGAGGGCGTGGATGTCGTGCGTGCCCTCATAGGTGTTGACCACTTCGAGGTTGACGAGATGGCGCGCGATGCCGAATTCGTCGGAAATGCCGTTGCCACCCAGCATGTCGCGGGCAGCGCGGGCAATATCCAGCGCCTTGCCGCAGCTGTTGCGCTTGAGGATGGAGGTCAGTTCGACGGGCGGATGGCCTTCTTCCTTCATGCGGCCGAGGCGCAGGCAGCCCTGCAGGCCGAGCGTGATCTCGGTCACCATGTCGGCAAGCTTTTTCTGGATCAGCTGGTTGGCGGCAAGCGGCCGGCCGAACTGCTTGCGGTCGAGCACATATTGCCGTGCCTTGGCGTAACAATCCTCGGCAGCGCCAAGCGCACCCCAGGCGATGCCGAAGCGCGCCGAGTTGAGGCAGGTGAAGGGACCCTTGAGGCCAGACACGTTCGGCACCAGGTTTTCTTCGGGCACGAATACATTATCCATCACGACTTCGCCGGTGATAGATGCGCGCAGGCCCACCTTGCCGTGGATCGCGGGTGCGGAAAGGCCCTTCCAACCCTTCTCGAGGATGAAGCCCCGGATGAGGCCGTCCTCGGTCTTCGCCCAGACGACGAAGACATCGGCAATCGGTGCGTTGGAGATCCAGGTCTTGGCCCCCGTCAGGCTGTAGCCGCCGTCGACCTTCTTCGCGCGTGTGACCATGGAACCCGGATCGGAGCCGTGGTTCGGCTCGGTGAGGCCGAAGCAGCCGATCCATTCGCCGGTCGCAAGCTTTGGCAGGTACTTCTGCTTCTGCGCATCCGAACCGAAGGTCTCGATCGGCACCATGACGAGCGAGGACTGCACGCTCATCATCGAGCGATAGCCGCTATCGACGCGCTCGACTTCGCGGGCAATCAGGCCGTAGGCAACGTAGCTTAGGCCGGCACCGCCATATTCCGGGGAGATCGTCGGGCCGAGCAGGCCGAGTTCGCCCATTTCGCGGAAAATGGCCGGATCGGTCTTTTCGTGGCGAAAGGCTTCGAGGACGCGGGGCGCGAGCTTTTCCTGCGCGTAGGAATGCGCGGTATCCAGCACCATGCGTTCGTCGTCGCTCAGCTGCTCCGTCAGCCTGAACGGGTCGGCCCAGTCGAAAATCTCGCGGCTCATGCTATCAATCTCCCATTAGAGCGGTTCAGTGTTTTCAGTTAGCACTAATCCGCTCAAGTTCTTTGTTCTACGCAATTCCGGATGGAAAACCGCTTCGCACTTTTCCTGGAATTGCTCTATGCCTTCAGAAGTTCGCGCGCGACGATGAGTTTCTGAACCTCCGTCGCACCTTCATAGATGCGAAGCGCGCGGATCTCCCGATAGAGTTTTTCCGTTATTTCTCCCGCCTTGACGCCTCGTCCACCGAAAAGCTGGACGGCGTGGTCGATGACGCTTTGCGCGGTTTCCGTCGCCGTCATCTTGGCCATGGCCGCTTCTCGGGTTGTCGGCAAGCGCTGCACGTCGCGGCGCCAGGCTGCCCGGTAGGTCAGCAATGCCGCCGCGTCGATGCCGGTCGCCATATCGCCGAGGGCGGCCTGCGTCAACTGAAGGTCGGCAAGGGCCGCGCCGAACATGGAGCGTGAGCGCGCATGGGCAAGCGATTCATCGAGCGCACGGCGGGCAAATCCGAGGCCGGCACCGGCGACCGAAGCGCGGAAGATATCGAGCGTGCGCATGGCGATCTTGAAGCCTTCGCCTGCTGCGCCGAGGCGGCGCGATGCGGGAATGCGGCAATTGTCGAAGCGGATCGTCGCCAGCGGATGTGGTGCGATCACCTCGATGCGTTCGGCGATCGAGAAGCCGGGATCATCGGCAAAGACGACGAAAGCAGAGATGCCGCGGGTTCCCGGTGCTTCGCCGGTGCGCACGAAGACGGTATAGACATCTGCTATGCCGCCATTGGAAATCCAGGTCTTTTCGCCGTTGAGAACGTAATGATCGCCATCGAGGCGTGCTGCGCAGCTCATGGCACCCACATCGGAGCCGGCGTCTTTTTCCGACAGTGCGAAGGCGGCAAGCCAATCGCCCGAGCGCACCTTGGGCAGAACGGCCGAGCGCAATTCGAGTGAGCCGGAAAGGCCAATCGCACCGGTGCCGAGGCCCTGCATGGCAAAGGCAAAATCGGCAAGACCGTCATGCCAGGCGAGCGTTTCGCGGGCGAGGCAGACCATGCGGGAATCGATCAGCGGTTCGCTGTCGGACGAGCCTGTCGCGGCGGTCAGAAGCCCGGCGTCTCCCAGCGCCTTGACCAGCTTTCGGCATGCGCTATCGACATCGGCGTGATCGATAGAAGCCATGACGCCGGACTTTGCAAAGGCATCGACTTCGGCGGCGAAACGGTGATGACGCTCCTCGAAGAAGGGCCAGTCCAGATGATCGCGGGTCGGGCCGGAGAGGCTGCTTGCCGTTGGTATCACTTCAATCCCCCTGGAATTCCGGCCGGCGCTTGGCGGCGAACGCTTCAAAGGCGCGGCGGAAATCCTGTGTCGCCATGCAGATCGCCTGCGCCTGCGCTTCGGATTCGATCATCTCCTCGATGCCCATGGCCCATTCCTGGTTCAGCATGGTCTTGGTCATGCTATGGGCGAACCAAGGACCATCGGCCAGCGAGCGGGCGAGCTTGACTGCTTCGCTCTCGAGGTCGGCGCTCGCGTGCAGTCCGCTATAAAAGCCCCAGGCCTGTCCTTCCGCTGCTGTCATAGAACGGCCGGTAAAGAGAAGTTCGGCGGCGCGGCCTTGGCCGATGATGCGGGGCAGGATGCCGCAAGCGCCCATATCGGCGCCGGCCAGGCCAACGCGGGTGAAGAGGAAGGCCGTCTTGGCTTCCGGTGTTGCGAGTCGCAGGTCGGAGGCCATGGCCAGGATGGCACCGGCGCCGGCGCAGATGCCGTCCACCGCCGAGACGATCGGCTGCGGGCATTTGCGCATCGCCTTGACGAGATCGCCGGTCATGCGCGTGAAGGCCAGAAGCTCGGGCATAGCCATGCGTGTCAGCGGCTCGATGATCTCAAAGACGTCGCCGCCGGAGGAGAAGTTGCCGCCGGCACCCGTCAGCACAATGGCGCGGATATCCGACGCATAGACGAGATCGCGGAAGAGATCGCGCAGCTCGGCATAGCTGTCGAAGGTCAGCGGGTTCTTACGCTCGGGTCGGTTCAGGCGGATGGTGGCGACGCGGCCGTCTTCGCTGACATCCCAGAGGAAGTGTTCCGGCTTGTAATCCCTGAAGGGCTTCAGGTGCCCCTTCATAGTCATGTCCCGATCGCTCATGGCGTTCAAATCTCCCCACCGGCAACCGCGATTGCCTGTCCATTGATCGATGCCGCGGCCGGCGAGGCTAGCCATAGCACGGTATCGGCGACCTCTTCCGGCTTGATAAGACGCGCCTGCGGATTGGATTTCGTGAACTCGGCAAGCGCCTGCTCGGCCGAACGCCCGGTCTTAGCGACGATCGTTTCGATTGAGCGCTGGATGATCGGCGTGTCTGTAAAGCCGGGGCAGACGGCATTGACCGTGATGCCGGTTTTCGCCAGTTCCAGCGCCAGCGAGCGCGTCAGGCCGACGACGCCATGCTTGGCTGCCACGTAAGCCGAGACGTAGCCATAGCCCTTCAAGCCCGCGGTCGAGGCAATGTTGATGATGCGCGCACCGGCGCCACGAGCCTTCAGGTCGGGAAGAACTGCCTGCGTCACCAGGAAAACGCCGGTCAGATCGACCGTGAGGACATGGTTCCAGGCCCCCAGGCTCGTCTTTTCGAAGGGCGCGCTCGGCGCTTCGCCGGCATTGTTGACGAGGATATCGACGAGGCCGAATTTTTCGCGCGACTTTGCAAGGCCTGCCGTAACGGCTTCGGGGC
The DNA here is from genome assembly GCF_059803845.1 of Rhizobium sp. UFLA01-1127. Classification (NCBI taxonomy): domain Bacteria; kingdom Pseudomonadati; phylum Pseudomonadota; class Alphaproteobacteria; order Hyphomicrobiales; family Rhizobiaceae; genus Rhizobium; species Rhizobium sp. UFLA01-1127. The sequence goes on from NZ_JAUQTZ010000026.1 coordinate 13,278, forward strand.
TCGTGACATCGAAGCCATCGACCACGAAAGCAGCCGCGCCGATCTCGGCGGCAACCGCTTCCAACGGCTCGCGACGACGCCCGGCCAGGCTGACATGTGCACCCTCGGCGGCGAGCGCCTTGGCGATCGCGGTGCCAATGCCGCTGCCCGCCCCGGTGACGAGGGCGTGACGGCCGGCGAATTTGCCCGAAGTTGTCATCTCATACTCACTTCGCTGGTGCTGCCGCGGCCGCACGGGCGAGGTTGGTTTCATACTGCGCCTTGCCGGAAAGATATTGCTTCGGCCAGGGAATGGAAGTCAGGCCGATCCTGGCCGCTTCATGCAGCGACCAGGCCGGGTCCGCCAGATGCGGACGGGCGACGGCGCAAAGATCGGCGCGGCCGGCAGCGATGATCGAATTGGCATGGTCTGCCTCGGAGATCGCACCAACGGCGATCGTCGGGATGCCGATCTCGTTGCGGATCTTGTCCGAGAAGGGCGTCTGGAACAGGCGGCCGTAAACCGGCTTTTCCTGCTTGGAGACCTGGCCCGAAGAGCAGTCGATCAGGTCGGCGCCGGCCTCCTTGAACATGCGCGCGAAGATCGCCGCATCTTCCGGCGTGTTGCCGCCATCAGTCCAGTCATGGCAGGAAAGACGGACTGACATCGGCTTGTCCGCAGGCCAGATAGCGCGCATCGCATGGAAGATTTCCAGCGGATAGCGGGCGCGGTTTTCATGGCTGCCGCCATATTCGTCGTCGCGCAGATTGGTCAGCGGCGACAGGAAGCTCGACAGCAGATAGCCGTGGGCGCAATGCAGTTCCAGCCAGTCGGCGCCGGTCCCGATCGCCAGCTTGGTTGAGTGTACGAAGTCGGCCTTGACGCGCTCCATATCGGCACGATCCATAGCCTTCGGCACTTGGCTGTTCTTGAGATAGGGAACTGACGAGGCCGAGATCAGTGGCCAGTCGCCTTCGGCCAGCGGCTGGTCGATACCCTCCCAGGCGAGTTTCGTCGCGCCCTTGCGTCCGGCATGGCCGAGCTGGATGCCGACCTTGGCAGCGCTGTTGGTGTGAACGAAATCGACAAGCCGCTTCCACTGCGCCGCCTGCTCCTCGTTCCAAAGACCGAGGCAGCCGGGGGTGATACGGGCATCCGGAGTGACGCAGGTCATTTCCGCGAAGATCAATCCTGCACCGCCAAGCGCACGTGAGCCGAGATGGATGATGTGGAAGTCGTTCATCACGCCATCCGTGGCCGAATACATAGCCATTGGCGAGACGACGATGCGGTTGACGAGCTGGACGTCTCGAAGGCGATAGGGTGTGAACATCGGCGGCAGGCAGCGGTCGTTGCCGACGGCAAGGCCGGATTTCTCGGCGAACCAGCGCTCATAGCCTTCGAGCCAGGTCTTGTCGCGCAGCCGCAGATTTTCGTGGCTGATGCGCTGCGAGCGGGTCAGCATCGAATACATGAACTGCGGCGGCTCCAGCGTATCGGCATAGCGGCGGCCGACGACTTCGAACCATTCCATGGCATTGCGGGCGGCATTCTGGATGCGGGCGACATCGACGCGGCGGATTTCTTCGTAGGTTTCGAGAACGGCCGGTATCTTGTCCTTCTCATGCCCGTGGATCTGGAATTGGCGGGTCAGCTCGATGGCGTCATCGATGGCGAGCTTGGTGCCGGAGCCGATGGCGAAATGGGCGGTGTGGGCGGCATCGCCCATCAGCACGACATGGGAATTGCCGTTGAAATGGCTCCACTTACCGCAGATCAGGCGGTTGAAATTCAGCCATGCCGAGCCGCGGATATGGCGGGCATTGGTCATCAATGACGCGCCTTCGAGCACTTCGGAAAACAGGTTTTCGCAGAAGGCGATAGAGCCGTCCTGGTCCATCTTGTCGAGGCCATGGGCGAGGTAGGCTTCTTCCGTCGTCTCGACGATGAAGGTCGAGGTCTTGTCGTCGAACTTGTAGATATGCGCCTGGAACCAGCCGTGATCGGTGCGGCGGAAATCGAAGGTGAAGGCGTCGAAAAGCTTGTTGGTGCCGAGCCAGATATAGCGGTTCGGCCGGGTGATCATGTCAGGCTGGAAGACTTCCGGGTAATGATTGCGGATCTTGGAATTGAGGCCGTCCGAGCCGATGACCAGATCGGCGTCGGGGTAATCGAGATCGGAATTGACGTCCGTCTCGAAGATCAATTCCACGTCCAGCGCCTCGCAGCGCTTCTGCAAAATGTTCAAAAGCTTCTTGCGCCCGATGCCGACGAAACCGTGTCCCGAGGTGCGCTGGCGCGTGCCCTTGAACAGGACCTCGATATCGTCCCAATGATTGAAGGCGTCTTCGATTTCGGCAGCGCTTTCCGGATCCCATTCCCGCATCGAAACCATGGTCGCATCGGAGAAGACGACGCCCCAGCCGAAGGTGTCATAGGGGCGGTTGCGCTCGACGACGCGAATGGAGTGCTCGGGATGGAGCTTCTTCATCAGAAGCGCGAAGTAGAGCCCTGCGGGGCCGCCGCCGACACAGACGATGCGCATCGCTTTTCCCTCCTCGTTCGGTCGGAGCCGATCTCGAAATAATTTAAGTTTAAAATATATTGTTGTTGCCATTCGTCAAGGCGTTTCGTGCCTGAATGTGCCGACGCCGGATAGTCATAATACCACGGGAAATGAAAATTTCTCTTCAAAAACAATGGGAATTCCAAAGTAGTTTAGGCTTAAAATTTCTTGCTTGAACATTATGCGCTTCGGTGCGATCTTTTTTGGCAGCGCTGCATATGCCGTGGGGAAACGGCTGTCGTGGCGATTGATCGATAAGAATGCGGGAGCAAGGCCATGCTGGGACCGACCGGTCATACCGATACATTCACGCGAGACAATCTGCCGCCTTTCGATGAATGGCCCGAACTGCGGATGGAGGGTTTCGACTATCCCGAATGGCTGAATGCCGGCTTCGAACTCAGCGACCGGATGGTGGAGAAGGGTTTCGCCGATCACGTGGCTCTGATCGGCAACGGCCGCCGCCGCACCTACAAGGAGCTGGCGGACTGGACCAACCGCATCGCTCATGCTCTCGTCGAGAATTTTGGCATCAAGCCCGGCAATCGCATCCTTATCCGCTCCGGCAACAACCCCGCCATGATCGCCTGCTGGCTGGCGGTGACGAAGGTCGGGGCCGTCGCCGTCAACACCATGCCGATGCTGCGGGCGGGCGAGCTTTCGAAGATCATCGACAAGGCGGAAATCTCGTTTGCGCTTTGTGATACGAGGCTGCTGGAGGAACTCGTTACCGCAGCCAAGGACAGCCGCTTCCTGAAGCAGGTCGTCGGCTTCGACGGTACGGCCAATCACGATGCCGAGCTCGACCGGATCGCGCTCAACAAGCCCGTTCGTTTCGAACCGGTGAAGACCGGACGGGATGATGTGGCGCTGCTAGGCTTCACCTCGGGCTCGACGGGTGTGCCGAAAGCGACGATGCATTTCCATCGCGATATCCTGATCATTGCCGATGCCTACGCCAAGGAGGTGCTGCAGGTGACGCCGGAGGACGTTTTCATAGGTTCGCCTCCGATCGCTTTCACCTTCGGGCTCGGCGGTCTGGTCGTCTTCCCCTTGCGCTTCGGCGCATCGACGGCACTGCTCGAAAACGCCTCGCCGAAGAACATGGTCGAGATCATCCAGGAATACGGCGCGACCATCAGCTTCACCGCGCCGACAGCCTATCGCGCCATGCTGGCGGCAATGGAAGAGGGGGCGGATCTATCCTCGCTTCGGGTCGCGGTGTCCGCCGGCGAGACGCTGCCGGGGCCGATCTTCGAGGAGTGGACGCGCAAGACCGGAAAGCCCATCCTCGACGGCATCGGCTCGACAGAGATGCTGCACATCTTCATCTCCAATCATCTCTCCAATGCCAGGTCGAACTGCACGGGCAAGCCGCTGAGGGGCTATGAGGCCCGCGTCGTCGATGACGAGATGAACGAGGTTGCGCGAGGGACGATCGGCAAGCTCGTCGTTCGCGGACCGATCGGCTGCCGCTATCTCGCCGACCACCGGCAGGCCGACTATGTGCGGGATGGCTGGAATGTGACAGGCGACAGTTTCATTCAGGACGAGGAAGGCTACTTTCATTTCGCGGCCCGTTCCGACGACATCATTCTTTCGGCCGGCTACAATATTGCCGGGCCGGAAGTGGAGGCAGCCCTTCTTTCGCATGCCGATGTGCTTGAGTGCGCCGTCATCGGCAAGCCGGACGAAGAACGGGGCCATATCGTGCAGGCCCATGTTGTGCTGGCGGCAGGCGTCACCGCATCGGATCTGCTCGTCAGGGCCTTGCAGGAGCACGTCAAGGCCGTGATTGCACCCTATAAATATCCGCGCTCCATCGTCTTTGTCGAAGCATTGCCGAAGACGGAATCGGGTAAAATACAGCGTTTCCGTCTGAAGACGCCGGCGGCCTGATCAGGCGGCGCTTTTCTGGCGCCGCTCATCTGCCTGGATTCTTCGGATCCCACAACACGGTCTTTGCATCTTTTTCATAAGCCATGCCCTTGGGATAGCTGATCGCTTCGAACTGCAGACCCCATGGCGCCTGAAAATAAAGGATCGATTGGCCGGCGGCCGGGCCATCTTGGACCGAGAATGGTCCCAGCCGTGTCTCGATGTTGTTGCTGTCCAGATAGGCCTTTGCCGCGTCAATGTCGTCTACATAGAGCGAGATGTGAAACGCGCCGATATCGCTATTCTTCTGTTTGAGATCCCGCTGATCGGGCGCCGAATATTCGAACAGTTCGATGTTCGATCCGAAGCCACACCGCACCTGAGTTATCTGCTTGATTTGAGCCTTGGGATCGACACCAAGCAAATCCGTCATGAACGTGCCCTTGTCGTCGGCAAACGGGCCGAACGACATAATGACCTCGCAGCCGAGCACGTTCTCGAAGAAATCGACAGCCTGCTTCATATCCGGCACCGTCAGTCCCGTATGGTCGTGACCACGAAGACCGGGCAATCCTGTGGTCTTTGTTGCTACTGAAACAGGACCTTTCATAGCGACTTCCCCTTTCATATGCCGTTATTGTCGCAGTCTCGCTAACACCCGCAGCGCAATTGATAGCCTTCATGCATCGGACGCTTCCATCACGCTTTCGCGACCGAGCCAGTGCGGATCGACTTCCGGCAGGGGGATGGCGTCCAGCAGCATGCGGGTATAGGCGGAGGCGGGTGCGGTGAAGACGCGCTCGCAATCGCCTTCCTCTTCGACCCGGCCGTGGCGCATGACGTAGACGCGGTCGCAGACGGCGCGGATGACCGAGAGATCGTGGCTGATGAAGGCCATGGACAGGCCGAGATCGCGCGAAAGCTCCTTCAGCAGATTGAGCACTTGCGCCTGCGTCGAGACGTCGAGGCCGGAGACGATCTCGTCGGCAAGCACGAAATCCGGCTTCAGCAGGGCGGCACGCGCAATGCCGATGCGCTGGCGCTGGCCGCCCGAGAGTTCATGCGGATTGCGGTCGAGGCAGGCTTGCGGCAGTGTCACCCGCTCGAGAATTGCAGCGACATGATACTCAGCTTCTTTTCTGTCCGAAGCGAGTTTGTGCAGCAGAAGCGGCTCGACGAGGATGCGGCGGATGGTGTGGCGTGGATTGAGCGAAGCCATCGGGTCCTGAAAGATCATCTGCATGCGACGACGCAGTGGCCGCATCTCCGTATCGGGCAGGCGCGTGATGTCTCGACCGTCGAAATGAATGCTGCCGGCAGTCACGTCGACCAGCCGCAGCAAGGCGCGGCCGAGCGTCGTCTTGCCCGAGCCGCTCTCACCGACGATTCCTACCGTCTCGCCGCGGCGGATATCGATATCGACTCCGTGCAGCACCTTGATGCCGTGGCTAGGCGGTCCGAAGAGATGCGGCTTGGCGCCGTAGATCACCTCGATGCCCTTGGCGGATAGGAGATTATCGGAAACGCTCATCGGCCGCCCTCCGGAATACCGATTTCGCGACGCAATTGCTCGAAGACCGTCTGCGGCACCGGCTTCAGCCCGGCATCTGGCCGGTCGTAGCGAGGACCGGCGGCAAGAAGCGACTTCGTGTAGATGTGCCGGGGATGGGTGAGTACGTCGCTCGTGCGCCCCTCTTCGATGATCTTGCCGGCGTAGAGCAGAGTGACGCTGTCGCAGATCTGGGCAACGATACCGAGATCATGCGTGACGAAGATCACGGCGGTGCCGTGCGCTTCCTGCAGGCGGCGGATCAGCCGCAGGATCTGTTTCTGCACGGTGACGTCGAGCGCCGTGGTCGGCTCGTCGGCAACGACCAGTTTCGGCTCCAGCGCGAAGGCGGCGGCGATCAGGATGCGTTGGCGCATGCCGCCGGACAATTCGTGGGGATAGGCGCTCAGCACACGCTCGGGATCGCGGATATGCACTTCCTCCAGCAGCTTCAGAGCGCGCCGGCGAGCATCACCTGAGGACATGCCCCGCTTCAACCGCAGGCCATCGGTCAGCTGCGCCTCGATGCGGCGGCCGGGATTGAGCGCGGTTTGCGGATCTTGCGGGATCAGCGAGATATCGCTGCCCATAATGCCGCGCAATTCCTTCGCTGAGAGAGTGAGGAGATTACGGCTTTCGAACAATATCGATCCGCTGGTAATGCGGACGCTGCGCGGCAGGATGCCGAGCAGGGCCTTGGCGATGGTCGATTTTCCGGCGCCGCTTTCGCCGACGAGCCCGCGCACTTCGCCACGCTCAAGTGTCAGAGAAACGTCGCGCAGGATCGGCGCGCCGCCGTCGCGGTCGGATGTGGCGCCGAGGCCGGCAATGGAGAGGAGTGGAGACGTCATCGGCGCATCACCGGATCGAGAGCGCGGCGTAAGCCGTCGCCGAGTTGATTGAAGGCAAGCACCGTCGCGAAGAGCGCGATCAGCGGCACGACCAGCACCCACCAGCCCTGATAGATCATTTGACGCCCCTCGGCGATCATGCCGCCCCAGGTCGGGGTGTCGGAGGCGACCGACAGGCCGACGAAGGACAGAATGGCTTCGACGATGACGGCAATACCCATTTCCAGACTGACAAGGGCGATCAGCACGGGCGTCACATTGGGCAGGATTTCGCTGAAGAGGATTTTGGCGCGCGAAAAGCCGATCGTATGGGCGGCGGTCACATAATCCATTCGCGCCTGCGCCTGCGTTTCCGAGCGCACGACGCGGCAGAAGCGCGTCCAGTCGATGATGACGATGGCAGCGATGACCGAGTGCACGCCGGAGCCGAAGACGGCGACGAGCAAGATCGAGAGAAGCACCGGCGGGAAGGCCATCCAGATATCAACGAGGCGGGAGATCACCTTATCGATCCAGCCGCCGTACCAGCCGGCAAGGAGGCCGAGCAGGGTGCCGATCAGGGCCGCGAGCCCGGCTGCGACAAAGGCGACCGTAAGCGCGATGCGCGTGCCGAAGATGGCGCGGGAGAGCACGTCGCGGCCGAGATCGTCCGTGCCTAGCAGGAAGCCGGGATCGGAACCTTCGATCCATGCCGGCAGCAAGGTGCCGGACATCAGATCCTGCTCCAGCGGGTCCTTCGGCGCGATGTAAGGCGCAAAGATCGCGAGGATGAGGAGGATAAGAATGAAACCTCCGCCAAAGATCACCTTCGGCTCGGAAAGTAGCGCGTGGATGCGTTTCGCCATTCGGGAGGGCGAGCGCGGCATGGCGGGCGAGGTAGTGTCAGCCATGGGCGAGCCTCGGATTGAAGGCCGCAACCAGCAGATCGACCGCCAGATTGACGAGAATGAAGAGGGCGCCAAATACGAGAACAAGCCCTTGGATCAGCGGCAAGTCGCGGTTGACGACGGCATCGATCGCCATATTGCCGATGCCGGGATAGGCGAAGATGCGCTCGACGATGACGGTCCCGCCGATCAGAAAGGTAAATTGCACGCCAGTCAGCGCTATGGTCGGGCCAACGGCGTTGCGCAGCGCCTCCTGCAGCACCAGCCGCAGTTCGGACATGCCCTTCAGCTTGGCGAGCAGGATATAGTCCTGCACCATGGCCTCGGAAAGTGCGGCTTTCAGCACGCGGGCGATGATGGCGGCGAGCGGCAGGCCGAGCGCCAGGACCGGCATGACCATGTGCGCGCAGATATCGGCGAAGATACTGAGGCGAAGCGTCACCAGGCTTTCGAGGAGATAGAAGGGGGTCATGAACTGCGCGTCGATGCTCGGATCAATGCGGCCGGAGAGCGGAAAAAGCGGAAAGAGGACGCCGAGGACCAGCACGAGAGCCAGCGCCCAGACGAAATCCGGCACGGCAAGGAAAAGGCCGTTGAGACTGTCAATGATGGGCTCGAAAATCGTGCGGCGGGCAAGCGTGCCGACGATGGCGACCGCGCCGCCGAGGAGAACTGCAAGTATCAGGGCTGCGAAGGCAAGCTCCAGCGTTGCGGGTAGCCGTTCCCCGAGCAGGGACAGCACATCGCGCTTCAAGGATATCGATGTCCCGAAATCGCCGGTCAGGACCGATTTCAGCCAGAGCCAGAATTGCGTGGTCAGGCTCGCATCGAGACCGTAATGGGCGCGGAGTGCGGCAATGTCGGCAGGGCTTGCGCCCGGCGAGATCATCATAGCGATCGGATCGCCCGGCACGACACGCAGCAGGACGAAGACGATCACCGCCACTCCGAAGAGGGTAATCGCGGCCATGATCAGCCGGTTGAGAATGGAGACTGCTATCATGCGTTATGAGTTCCGATCGCATGTGCTGACTGTAACATGGAGCTTGCCAGCCCCTCATCCGGCCTATCGGCCACCTTCTCCCCGTTTTAACGGGGAGAAGGGGATAGACGCACCCGCAGCCTTCCTTCCGAGCATCTTTCCAGACGACGGTAAAGAGGTCGTTCCCTCTTCCCGCGAGCGGGAGAGGGCTAGGGTGAGGAGCAAGCCTACAAGAACGGCACTAAGCCTTCGACACCAGCGTCGGCTGCAGGGCGCCGGAGACGTTCGGCGTGACCTTGAGGCTCGATTTGTAGACGATCGGCTGCGCATATTGCAGCAGCGGGATCACATAGCCCTGTTCGGCAATGTACTTGATCGCCGCCTTCCAGCCGGCAATACGCTTCGTCTCGTCTTTTTCCACCCAGAGCGGTCCCAGCATGTCGTCGACATCCTTGGTCTTCCAGGCCGAGTGCGGCGAGGGGCCGAACATGGCAAAACCCGTCGAGGTCGTCGGATCGCCGATGGCGTTGCCCCAGTTGTAGAAGGCGGCCGGCCCGAGTTGATGGGCGGCGCGCAGCTCGTAGTGCTTGGCGATTTCGTAAACTTCGATTTCAGCCTCGATGCCGACCTTGCGCCACATGCCGACGATCGCCTGGATCATCTCGTAATCCTTCGGCTTGAAGCCGCGGGTCGTCTTGATGCCGAACTTTACCGGCTTCTCCGGCGAGTAGCCGCTGGCGGCCAGAAGCTTCTTGGCCTGTTCCGGATCGTAAGGGATTTTGACGGAGGCGTCGTAAGCCTCGTATTCCGGCGCTTCCAGCGTCGACAGCGGCTTGCCGTAGCCGCGCAGTAGCCGCTTGATGATTGCTTCCTTGTCGATCGCCATATTGGCGGCCAGGCGGACGTTCTTGTCGAGCATCGGATCGACATTGCTGATGAAGATCATCCCGATGTCGGAGATCGGAGTTGTGACGCCTGATAGCCCCGACTTCTTCTTCAGCCGGTCGAAATCCTCATAGGGGATTTCCAGCGTCACGTCGGACGAACCGGACTCGATTTCGGCGACACGGCTTGTCGTATCCGGCACGAACTTGAAGATAACGGTATCGAAGGCCGGCTTGCCGCCGAAATAGTTCGGGTTTGCCTTCAGGCGCAGATAGGAATTGCCCTCATAGGCATCGACCATGTAGGGGCCGGTGCCGATCGGCTTCTTTTCGAAGCCTTGTGCGCCTACCTTGGTGTAATAACCCTTCGGCAAGACGTAGCCGGTGAGGAACGCCATCCATTTGAAGAAGGTCGGCTCGAAGCGAACGACATCGCCGGTGATGCGGTTGCCTTCCACCTTGTAATTATTGGCGGTAGACCAGATGAATTGGATCGGATTGCCCGTCTCCTGCTTGGCGGCGCGCTCCAGCGACCAGACGACGTCATCCGGTGTGAACTTGGAACCGTCGTGCCATGTCACGCCTTCGCGCACGTCCATCCAGACCTTGGTCTTGTCGTCGTTCCAGCCCCAGGCGGTCAAAAGGCCCGGCTGGAATTTCAAGTCCGGTCCCTGGCCGATATACTGGTCGAAGACCGAGCGATAGATCGCCTGGATCGTCGGGTTGACGGCGGATGGGCCGGTCGTCGGATCGAAGGATGGCAGGTTCACGTTGAAGGCGATGGTCAGCGTGCCGGATTCGGCCGCTTCCACGCGTGTTCTGCCGGCTAAAATCCCAGTCATGAATGCTGCCGCGCCGAGGCTCAGGGCCTCGCGCCGAGTAAGCGTTGTCATGGTCACTCCGTTCCCCTGTTAAGCGACAGAAAAGCATAACGCTCAACTGCCGCTGGCGATTTATTGTCGGAATGTTTTAATCTTAAAATACGTCTTTCGGAGCGGCAAGCGCTTTCTCTGGTTCTTTTAAAAAATCCAGCGTTCGTGTGGCACATATATTCCATGCATGTGCATATATATGCCGGCCGCCATCGTGATGGGATTCTGATTTCGGAAAATGAATGCATCGCTTCTGCCCTCGATCGGCAATCCATTCAGCGGAATCTCATATTTGTTCGTTGACAGTTCAAGGAAGTTCAAAATATGATTTTGCAAACGATTTAAAGAAGCCCTGAAGGGCAAAGGGGTAACGTTCATGGCCGAGCGATCATTTGCGCGCGAGGTCGAGGATCTGAAGCTCGGGGAAGGCGATATCTTCCGCGGCGAGGGTATTCTCGCGATCACCAAGGCACTTCTGCAGTCCGGCGTTTCCTATGTCGGCGGCTATCAGGGATCGCCGATCTCCCATCTCATGGACGTGCTGGCCGACGCCAGGGACGTGATGGAGGATCTGGGCGTCCATTTCGAGACATCGGCATCGGAAGCGGCTGCTGCCGCCATGCTGTCGGCCTCCGTCATGTATCCGGTGCGCGGCGCCGTCACCTGGAAATCGACGGCGGGCACGAATGTCGCTTCCGACGCGCTTTCCAACCTGTCTTCGGGCGGTGTCACCGGCGGTGCGCTGATCATCATCGGCGAGGATTACGGCGAGGGCTCCTCGATCATGCAGGAGCGCAGCCATGCCTATGCGATGAAATCGCAGATGTGGCTGCTCAATCCGCGCCCGAACCTGCCGTCGATCGTGCAGGCCGTCGAGGAGGGGTTCGAGCTTTCGGAGGCTTCGAATACGCCCGTCATGCTGCAGGTCGGTATCCGCAGCTGCCACGTTCATGGCCAGTTCGTTGCCAAGGACAACAAGCGCCCGGCCTATACGCTGAAGCAGGCGCTGGAAAAGCCTGTTCGTGACGTCAACCGTATCGTGCTGCCGCCGGCATCCTTCCTGCACGAGAAGGAGAAGCTGGAGAAGCGCTGGCCGGCTGCCGTCGACTTCATCAAGAGGCGTCAGCTCAACGAGTATTTCGGCCCCTCGGAAGGCGATGTCGGCATCATCCTGCTTGGCGGCATGTACAATGGCGTCATGCGCGCACTGCAGCAGCTTGGCCTCGCGGACGTCTACGGCAATTCCGCCGTGCCGCTTTATATCTTGAATGTCGCCTATCCGTTGGTCGATGACCAGATCGCCGAGTTCTGCACCAGCAAGAAGGCGGTGCTGATGGTGGAGGAGGGGGCGCCCGATTATATCGAGCAATCGCTGAATACCATCCTGCGGCGCCGCGACATCCAGACCAAGGTTGCGGGCAAGGATGTTCTGCCGATGGGCGGCGAATATACCGCGCCGGTGCTGATGAAGGGCATCAAGAATTTCCTGGAAGTTCACCAGCGCGTGCTGCTCGGCAACCAGCCGCCGCTACCGGACCCGACACCGATCCTCAACGATCCGAAAGTCAAGGCCCTGGCCGATGTCGTGCCGCCACGTCCGCCGGGCTTCTGCATCGGCTGTCCCGAGCGGCCGATCTTTGCGGCAATGAAGCTGGTCGAGAGCGAGCTCGGGCAGCATCACATATCAGGCGATATCGGCTGTCATCTGTTCTCGATCCTGCCGCCCTTCAATCTCGGCAGCACGACCATGGGCTATGGGCTCGGGCCGGCGGCTGCGTCGGCCTTCAACGTCGCGGCCGACAAGCGCGCGATCTCGGTCATGGGCGACGGCGGCTTCTGGCACAACGGTCTTGTGACGTCAGTCGGCAATGCCGTCTTCAACAAGCAGGACGGCGTCATCCTCGTCGTCGACAACTATTATTCGGCGGCGACCGGCGGGCAGGACATACCGTCCTCGCGTGCGCTCAATCCCCGTCGCAAGACGAACAATTCCATCGTCAATGCCGTCAAGGGCATCGGCGCGACCTGGGTGCGCCAGATCGACCGCACCTATGATGTCGGCAAGATGCGCGACACGCTGCGCGAGGCGCTGACCTCGAAGGAGTCGGGGCCGAAGATCATCGTCGCTTCTTCGGAATGCATGCTCAACAAGCAGCGCCGCGTAAAGCCGCAATTCGCCAAGGCTGTCAAGGACGGCAAGCGCATGGTCAAGGAGCGCTTCGGCGTGGACGAAGATGTCTGCACCGGCGATCACGCCTGCATCCGCCTTTCCGGCTGTCCGTCGCTGTCGGTCAAGCATACCGACGATCCGCTGAAGGACGATCCGGTGGCGGCGATCGACAATAATTGCGTCGGCTGCGGCAATTGCGGCGAGGTCTCGGAGGCGGCGGTGCTCTGTCCCTCCTTCTACCGGGCCGATATCATCCACAATCCGACGGGTTGGGATCGTTTCGTCGCCCGCCTGCGTTCCCGCGTAATCGGCTGGCTGCAGGCGCGTCGCCGTGCCGGCCGCATCGTCTTTTCAGATTGAGAGGGCGATATGAACGAGCATGTGAGCATGGGTGATCTTGGGACCAACAGGCTTTCGACGGACAAGCCGCTGTCGCTTGCCATTCTCGCCATGGGCGGGCAGGGCGGCGGCGTGCTGGCCGACTGGATCGTCGGGCTTGCCGAAGCCGAAGGCTGGATGGCGCAGACGACGTCCGTGCCCGGCGTCGCGCAGCGGACGGGCGCGACAATCTACTATATCGAAATGCTGCCGGCGAAGGATGGTCACGCCCCGATCTTTTCGCTGATGCCGACACCCGGCGATGTCGATGTCGTCATGGCGGCCGAACTGATGGAGGCCGGCCGTTCCGTGCTGCGTGGCCTGGTGACGCCGGACAAGACCGTGCTGATCGCCTCGACGCACCGCTCCTTTGCGGTCGGCGAGAAAGAGAAGCCCGGCGATGGCATCGGCAATCCCGGAGTGGTGGTCGAGGCGACGGATTTCGCGGCAAAGCGGACTATCGCGTTCGATATGGAGACGATGGCCGTCAGGAATGGCAGCGTGATTTCCGCATCCATGTTCGGCGCTTTGGCCGGTTCCGGCGCGCTGCCGTTCGCAAAGCAGGCTTTCGAGGCGATGATCCGCGCCGGCGGCAAGGGTATCGAGCCCAGCCTGAAGGCGTTCAATGCCGCCTTCGAGAGGGTCAAGGAAAAGCCCCGCGATGCGGTTTCCGCAACGCCGCCGAAGCATTTCGATGCCCTGCCGGAGACAGCCGGTCATCCGGCTCTGGATCGGTTGGTCAATCGCATCCGCTCCGAATTTCCGGAAGTTGCCTGGCCCCTGCTGTTTGCCGGCGTCAAGAAGCTGACCGACTATCAGGACCCGGCCTATGCCGACGAATATCTGAGCCGTGTCGCGGCGCTTCATGCGCTTGATCGCAAGGCGGGCGGCGCAAGCAGGGACTTTGCCTTCACCGCGCAGGCAGCGAAATATGTGGCTGTGGCCATGGCCTACGACGACGTCATTCGCGTCGCCGATCTGAAGGTGCGTGGCTCGCGCTTCGAGCGTGTTCGCAAGGAGGTCGGCGCCAAGGACGATCAGATCGTCTACATGACCGAATACATGCACCCTCGCATGGATGAGGTCTGCGGCACGATGCCGAAGGCGATGGGACTCTGGATCGAAAACCGGCCCCGCCTCTTTGCCCGGCTCGACCGCTTCGTCAATAAGGGACGCCGCGTTCAGACTGGCACGCTGTTCTGGTTCTTCGGCCTCCACATGCTTTCGGCGCTACGCCGTATCCGTCGCGGCACGTTGCGGCATGCGCGAGAGGTCGAGCATCGGGAAGCCTGGCTCGCGGCGGCCTCCAATCTGCTGGCCGCGAATTACGATCTTGCCGTCGAGGTGCTCGGCAACCGCCGCCTTGTCAAAGGCTATTCCGATACGCATGCGCGCGGGCTTTCGAAATTCGATCGCGTCATGTCTGCCCTGCCGATGCTGCGCGATCGCGAGGACGGGGCCGCCTGGATGAAGCGGCTGAGGCAGGCTGCACTTCTGGACGAGAAGGGTGTTGCGCTTGATGGGGCGCTGAAGACTGTGGAGACGCTGTGATGGAGTCGTTTCAACCACTCACCCTCGTGGTTCGAGGCTCCGGTCCTTCGGCCCTCCGCACCTCACTATTAGGGCTAGCCTTTTGCGCTGGTTACGAAATTCGCTCCGCCTCATCCTGAGGTGCATCTTGAAGCGCAGCGGAAAGATGCCTCGAAGGACGGGGCGGCCACAGACACTCCGATCTCTTCAGATCTCATGCTTCCTGATGTTGTGCAGTACCTTGTGCAGCGTCGAGATGAAGGTACGGTATTCAGCCTCGTCGACGCCGTCGAACATTTGCAGGAAGAGGTCGTACATGGTCGGCCATACCTTCTCGAAGGCGGCGCGGCCTTCCTCCGTAATCGAGACGTCGCGGATGCGCATGTCTTCGGCACGAGGCTGGCGGCGGATATAGCCCTGTTGTTCGAGCGAGTCCAAGGTGCGGCTCATGGTCGACTGCTCGGTCACGGCGAAGACGGAGAGCTCGTTGATCGTGAGGCTGGAAGAGACGCTGAGAACGGCGAGCGCCCGCATCTTCGCGGTCGTCATGTCGTATTCGCGTAGCTCCTCCAGCAGATTGGCGTTCCAGCGCGCCATCAGCCGGTTCATCAGGTAGGGCGCGAAGTGATTGAGGCCGATTTCGCCCATGGTCGGGCGTTTCGCGTTCTCATCCCGCTTGCGCCTCAAAACGGTGCCTGAAAACCGCTCCTCCATCGACGATACTCCCTAGGAAACGTGTTACTTCAGCGATGATGCGAGCAGGAAGCCGGAGCCCCCACCAAGGCCTGGACCGGGATGCGCGGAAGCGCCGATATGGTATAGGCCCGTTATATGGGTGCGGTGGTTAACAGATGACTTGAAGGGACGCCAGATGAAAAACTGGTCGAGGCCGCAGTAGCCGCCATAAGGATCGCCGCCGACAAGGTTCATGTTCATTGCTTCGAGATCAGCCGGAGAATAGGCGCGACGTGCCAGCTTTATGCTGGAAAAGTTCTCGATCTGGTTCGCAAGCAGGGCTTCGGCGCGATCGGCGTAGCGCTCGCGCACTTCCTCTGTCCATCGGCCGTCCTCAGGCGTTTCGATCTCGCCGGCGGCATCGCCCTTGATATGACGCGGCGCTTCGGGCAGCTGCAGCCAGAGGATCGATTTTCCGTCCGGCGCGCGGCTGGGATCGAGAGCGACCGGCTGGCCGACGCAGACGGTCGGTTCGGCCGGCAATAGCCCGCGCTCGCATTCGTTGGCGGCGCGCGACACGCCGTCGAGACCGGGGGTCAGATGCAGCAGCGCGACCTTGCCGAGTTCGTCGTCGGCTTTCCAGCGCGGCGGCTCGGAGAGCGCATAGTGAATCTGCATGTCGCCCTTGCCGTAGCGATAGCTGGCAACACCCGTTTGGACTTCTGCCGGCAGCGGATCCGGCCAATCGGCTATCAGGCGCTCATAAAGCTGGTTGGGGGTGACGGAGCAGATTACGCCTGTCTTTGCGCTCAACGTTTCGCCATTCGCAAGGCGGACACCATCGGCGCGGCGATTGGGGCCTGGAATAATGGCTTCGACATCGGCGTTTACACGGATTTCGCCGCCATGATCGGCAATCAGCCGTTCGAAGGCCGTCAGCAGGTTCGCGGCGCCGCCCTTGACGATCGGCGCGCCGCCCAGCTCCAGCGCAAAGCCGATCACCTTCAGCATTTCCGCAGAATAGGCGCTTTCCGGTCCGAGGCCGCAATGAAGCACCCAGGGCGCCCAGAGTGCGTGAATGTCCTCGGACCTGTAGTTGGTTTCGAGGTAACCACGTGCCGGCGTCAGGGCATCGCCAAACCAGGCTGCTAGCTTGCGCAGGCCGCGGTTCCAGCCTTGCTTGCCGACTGTCTTCAGGATCGATCCCGACCATAGCGCGCCGCCGAGGAGGGAAAAGAGGAAAGGAGCGTCGGCGGCTAGCGCCTCCATCTCGCGGGAGAAGGTCTGCCCGTCACCGAGCGCAAGTTCGTCGAAGGTGGCGATGTTTCGCCGCCTGTCCTTGGAAAAGATGACGTGCGAACCGTCGGGCCGCAGCACGGCTGTCGGAAGGTCTGCATGTGCGAATTCCAGGCCTCGTGCCTCGAGATCCTTGCCGATGGCGCCATAGGCCGGCGAGGTGAGGAACAGCACCATGGTCGTCGCCATGACGTCGTGGATGAAGCCGGGCTCGGTGATCTCCTCGGTGCGCAGGCAACCGCCGATGCGGTCGTTGCGCTCGAGGACGAGCACCTTATGGCCCTTTTTGCCAAGCATCGCAGCAGCGACAAGCGCATTTATGCCGCTGCCGACGATGATGTAATCATGATCGCCCATTGCCGCCGCCCCTCATTGGTAAGATGAACGGAAAGGAGGAGCCAGCCCCAGGCTCCCGCCTTTCCAGCCTATCATGCAATCAAGGCCAGTGCGCGAACCGGCGAACCGGTGCCCTTGACGAACTTCAACGGCGCGGCGATCAGCACGGCGCCCTTGGCCGGAAGCTGGTCAAGATTGGAGAGGCTGGCGAGGCCATAGCGGTTGGCCTTGTGCATGAGGTTATGCGCCGGGAAGGGCGGGTTCATGCCGCCGGCCGATCCGGCGTCGGTGCCGATCGTTTCCGAACCCCAGCCGATAATGCCCTTGGTCAAGAGATATTCGATCGCCTCGGCGGTCGGACCGGGGGAGTGCGGGCCGTTTTCGTCAGCGTTCAGGAAAGTTTCGGTGGAACCGTTGCGCTTGTACCAGTCGGTGCGCAGCAGCACCCAGCTGCCGGCTTCGATCGTCCCATGCTGAGCTTCCCACTCCTTGATGCTGTCAACCGTCAGCAGGTAATCGGGATTGGCAGCGGCTTCCCTGGAGCGGTCGATGACGTTGACCGGTGCCACGAAATTCTGCGGCGGGATGGTGTCCGTCGTGTTGTTCGGATTGTCCTTGCCTGTGATCCAGTGACAGGGGGCATCGAAGTGAGTGCCGGTATGCTCGCCGAGTTCCAGCCAGTTCCAAGCCCAGAACGGGCCGTCCTGATCGTATTCGGAGATCGTATGAACCTTGACGTTCGGCGTGTTCTTCCCAAACTGCGGCGGCAGGTAGAGCACCGGAGTATCCGGGCCGAGCGGCGCGGTAAGATCGACCACCTTGACGGAGCCCGAAAGCAGGGCCGAGGCGAGGCTGGTGAGTGCGGTAGCGGTCATTTTTCTAGTTCCCCTTGTTATCGCATGATCCCATGTGAAGAACCGTTTGGGCTCTTTTGGTCAGGATCGGGCGTGAAGTCGGTATCGCCGGGCGCGGGTGCCTTTCCTCCTGACACTTGGTCCGCGCGGTGGCAGAATGCAGGGAGCCTATGTCACAATATATGATATTGCAAGCATTCCCGAATGCTCCCAGAGGGCAAAGGTGGACTGTCCTTCTTACGACGGGGATATCGGCAAGTCGCTGAAACAATGTAGCAAAACTCGATAAAATTCGAGACGTTGCTACTCTTGATTGCGTCCTCTTCCGAAAGTTCGTGCCGATTGATACTTGAAGCTTAAAACTCAAGATGTATGCATGTGACAATAATAATCGACGAGAGAGGGCAAGCGATGAGCTATGATGCGATCATAGTGGGAGCCGGCCACAACGGCCTGGCAGCGGCGGTGCATCTGGCTTCCAAGGGCTGGAAGGTTGCCGTCATCGAGGGCAATGCGGAACCCGGCGGTGCGGTGAAGACCCGCGAAGTGACGCTGCCCGGTTTCAGGCACGATCTCTGTGCCATGAACCTCTCCATGTTTGCCGGCTCGGCTTTCTTTGCGCAATACAGGAACGAACTCTCGGCGGAAGGGCTGGACTTCGTGCCTGCTGCGGATTGTTTTGCCAGCGTCTTCCGCGACAACACCTATCTCGGCGTCAGCACCGATCTGGAAAAGACCGCAGGCGCGATCGCCGACATCTCGCCGCACGATGCCGCAGCCTGGCGGCACATGCTCTCGGCGTTCGGTGCGGACGCACCGCACATCTTCGGTCTTCTCGGTTCGCCCATGCCATCGATGGCCGCGGCCAAAGTCGTTTGGAAAGCCTGGAGGCAGAAGGGAACCGGTTGGCTTTACGATACCGCACGCATGCTCTTCGCCTCGCCGCGCGATTTTCTCGATGCCCGCTTCCAGAATGCCAAGCTGAAGACGATGATGGCTGCCTGGGGGCTGCATCTCGATTTTGCGCCTGACGTCGCCGGTGGCGCGCTGTTTCCCTATCTCGAATCCATGGCCAATCAGGCCTTCGGGATGGTGATCGGCAAGGGCGGTGCGGATACGATCGTCAAGGCGATGGTGGCCGTGTTGAAAAGCAAGGGCGGCGAGCTGATGCTGGGTACTCGTGTCGACAAGATCGTCACGGCTGGCGGCAAGGCGACAGGTGTCGTCCTTGCCGATGGACGCCGTTATGAGGCGAAACGTGCCGTCATCGCCAATGTCCATCCGCAGGTTCTGTTCGGCAAGCTCCTCGATGGGGATCCCGCACGCCAGGAATTCGACGCAAAGATATCGCGCTTTCGCGCCGGACCGGGCACGATGATGATCCATCTGGCGCTGTCGGGCCTTCCGGACTGGACGGCGGGCAAGGCGCTCCAGAATTTCGCCTATGTCCATATCGCACCCGATCTCGAGATGATGTCGCGCGTCTATGCCGAGGCGATGGGCGGTCTGCTGCCGGCCGAGCCTGCGCTGGTGGTCGGGCAGCCCACAGCCATCGATCCGTCGCGTGCACCTTCCGGGCAGCATGTGCTCTGGATTCAAGTGCGCGTTCTGCCGGCGCAGTTCCATGGCGACGCGACGGGTCAAATCACCGGTGCGAGCTGGGACGAGGTCAAGGATGCCTATGCGGAGCGCGTCCTTGACCTCATCGAGCGCTGTGCTCCAGGCTTGCGCGGGAAGATATTGGGGCGCTCGGTCTTTTCGCCCGTCGATCTGGAGCGCGAGAATCCGAACCTTGTCGGCGGCGACAACCTTTCGGGTAGCCATCATCTCGACCAGAATTTCCTGTTCCGCCCCGTCGCGGGCTATTCGCGCTACAAGACGCCCGTGGGATCGCTTTACATGTGCGGGGCTTCGACATGGCCGGGTGCTGGTACGGGTGCCGGTTCGGGTTTCATGTTGGGGAAAATGCTGGCCAGGTGACCCTCATACGACTTGACGCCCAAACCTTTGACATTTCAAATATCGTCCCCTAGATCGCTCAGATGAGCGATGCGGAACGATAGATCGAGGCGACGTCATGGCAGAGTCCGAAAGTGCAATCGTTGATCTGGAGATCATCGTCCAGGGCGCGCAGGAAGGCAAAAAGCTGGAGCTGCGGCTTTGGCTGCGCATGCTGTCGACCACGAAGCTGATCTCGCAGGAAATCCGGCGCCGGCTGCGCAACGAGTTCGGGGCGACCCTGCCGCAATTCGATCTGATGGCGCAGCTTTATCGCGAGCGCGAGGGGTTGCGCCTTGGGGAGCTGTCGAAGCGCACCATGGTCACCAACGGCAATGTCACGGGGCTGGTCGAACGGCTGGAAGCGGATGGCCTTGTGCAGCGCGTGACGCCCGATGGCGACCGGCGCGTGACGGTCGCGAAGCTCACGGCAAAGGGCGAGACTTCGTTCAGCGCCATGGCCGCGGCCCATGAGGGCTGGCTGCGTGACATGATGGCGGATGTCGATCCCGCCATCGTCAGGGAGCTGTGGCGGGATATCGGCGCGGTGAAATCATCGGTGAGCAACCATCTGTCGGGCACCGATTTCGATTGATGGTGGCGCTTATCTGGCGCGCTCGTTCTTGAATTTCTTTTCCAGCACGCTGACGAGGCGCACCATCGGCCAAAGCAGAATGATGTAGATCAGTGCGGCCATGATCAGCGGCGAGGGATTGGCATAGAAGCCTTGTGCGTTCTGCCCCTCCTTGAGCAATTCGGGCAGTGCCACGGTCGAAGCGAGCGACGTATCCTTGAACATGGAGACGCAGTTGCTCGTCGTCGGCGGGATGACGATGCGGACCGCCTGCGGCAGCACGACCTTGTAGAGCGTGATCAGGAAGGGAATGCCGAGGGCTGCGGCCGCCTCGAATTGGCCGCGCGGCACACTTTCGATGCCCGAGCGGAAGACTTCCGCCGAATAGGCGGCAAGGACGATGGAAAAGCCGAGGATCGCCGACCACCATGCGGAAAAGCTGATCCCGACAAAGGGCAGGGCGTAATAGATCAGGATCAGCACGACCAGCATCGGCATGGCACGCATGATGTCGATATAGGCGATCGTCAGAAGCTGCAAAGGCTTGGGTGCATAGAGGCGGATCAGGCTGATGACGAGGCCGCCGGTCACGCCGATCAGGATGCTGACCACTCCGAGCGCGATGGTCATCCAGAGCCCGCGCACCAACTGCGGGAAGGCCGAAATCATGACGTCGGTATTGAAGAAGGTATCGACGAAAGACATCGGCGCTCCCGTGTGCAGGACGAAGATATGATTTCTCACGTCCACGCCGGTCGTTGCGACCGGCGCAGCTCATTTTAATAATGATCTTTTGATCACGCCTTGGGGATAGGCAATTCAGTCACGGTGGAAGAGCCTGCCGGCGCCTTGCTGCCGAACCACTTCTCGTGGATCTTTTCCAGCGAGCCATCCTTCTTCATCGCGGTGATCGCATCGTTGATCTTGGCGACGAGCGGCGAATCCTTCGTCATCATCAGGCCGTACTGTTCGCCGGTCTTGATGCGATCCTTGATGGCGAAGCCCTTGGTCTTGACGAAGAGATACTGCATGCCCGGAATATCGCTGACGACGGCATCGATGCGGCCGGCGCCGAGGTCGAGGAACATGTCCTGCTGCGAGTTGTAGCCCTTGACGTCGGCAAAGCCTTGGGCGGCCTTGTTGTCATTGGCCCATTTTTCACCCGTGGAGCCGGAAAGCACGCCGACGACCGTGCCCTTGAGATCGGCAAGCGTCTTGATCGAGCTGCCGTCCTTGGCGGCGACGCCCATGTCGGAATCGTAATACGGCTGGGTGAAGGACTGCGACTTCAGGCGTTCCGGCG
Organism: Rhizobium sp. UFLA01-1127; assembly: GCF_059803845.1. NCBI lineage: Bacteria > Pseudomonadati > Pseudomonadota > Alphaproteobacteria > Hyphomicrobiales > Rhizobiaceae > Rhizobium > Rhizobium sp. UFLA01-1127. Next base: position 34,841 of record NZ_JAUQTZ010000026.1, read on the forward strand.
TAATCGTGATGGACGAGATCGCCACGTCGATGCGCTTGGAACTCGTTGCCGCGAACAGGGCCTGGAAGCCGTAGTCGGCGATATTGGTCGTCATGCCGGCGCGCTTGGCCGCTTCGTTGACGATATCGACCTCGAAGCCTTCGAAGCTGCCATTGGCGGTCTTGTATTCGAAGGGCGGGTTGTTCGGATAGGAGCCGACGTTCAGAACATCGGCGGCATACGCTAAGTGGCTTCCGCCGGCCAGGCCGACGGCGGTCGCAAGGACCAGCAGACTGCGACGAGTAATGGGCATGTTCTTAGTCTCCCTCTGATTATGGCTGCGGGCTTTTCCTCTCACCCGCGGTATTCCCGTCCGCCAGACCGGCGGCCGTATCATGTCATCGCGTTGACCATGCGATCGAGCGCAATGCGCATCTGTTCGGTTTCGCGGAACGTGCACATGCGCAGGAATGCACGCGACGACTCGCCGAAGTGATATCCCGGCGCCAAACCGACGCGGGCTGTCTCCAGAATGCGCTCGCACAGTGCCGTCGCATCGGGCTCGCCCTGCAGCGCAAAGAAGGCATACATGCCGCCGCGCGGCTTTTCCGGCAGGATCATGCCCGGTATCTTGGGCAATTTTTCATAGGCCAGATCGAGGCCGGCCTTGATCCGGCCGCGGATTTCGGCGACCAGCGGCTCGCCTTCGCGCAGAGCGGCGGCAGCACCTGCCTGGACCATGGCCGATGTGCCGCTGTTGATATACTGCGTCATGGCACCCAGCTGATCGGCGACAGCCGATGGGTGCGTCAGCCAGCCGACGCGCCAGCCGGTCATCGCCCAGGCCTTCGAGAAGCTGTTGATCGCGATCACGCGGTCGCCATCCTCGGCAACCTGCAGGATCGACGGCGCGATTTCGCTATCGAAGTAGAGGCGAGCATAGACTTCGTCGGAGATGATCCAGATGCCGGTGCGGCGGCTGAAGTCGAGCAGCGCCTGCATCTCCTCGCGCGAGGCTGTCCAGCCCGTCGGATTGGAGGGCGTCGACAGGAAGATGGCGCGCGTGCGGGCATCGCAGCGGGCGATAAGCTTGTCGAGATCGAGCCGCCAGTCGGTATCGAAATCGAGCGATACGGCGCGGGGCTCGCCGCCAATGAGATGGATGGCGTTGTGGATGTTCGGCCATTGCGGTGCGACGTAGACGACGTTGGTGCCGACATCGACGAGCAGTTCGAGCGCCATGTAGAGCGCCTGCATGCCGCCGGGCGCGACCGTCGTGCGCTCGATCGGGATGGGGCGGCCATGCCAATGCGTCTGATAGTCCGACAGGGCTTCGTTCAGCGTCGCCAATCCGCGCATGTTTGGAACGTAGAAGGTTGCGCCATCGTCGAGCGCTTTCTTCGCGGCATCGCGGATGAACTCTGGCGTTACGATATCCCCTTCGCCGAACCAGAGCGGAATGACGCCGCCGAGCTCGCGGGCGCGCTTGGCCAGCACGGCGATATTGTCCGTGCGCATGTCGCGGATCTGGGCGCGGATACCTTCGAGGGCATCGCGGCCTGATATTGCGTTCGGCAAGTTATGCTGCGGCAGAAGAGACAAGGAATTTCCCCTGGGAATTCGGTGCTGAGGGGTTCAAACGGTCGCGGACGCTCTCAGTCGGGCGACCCCTCAATTTCGAATGGTTATCCAAAAACAATTGTATTTCAAGGACAAATTTTAAGCTTAAAAAGTCTGCCTCCCTGCTCGATTTCACGTTGCCATTCCTTTGAGATAAGCATCTGATAAAAATCAGCTTTATTTCCTCCCGCCGCCCCGTCTGCCCGCTCTTGCAGCATCAACCCCGGCGGCCAGGCTGGCGCCTAGAAACATCGTGTCGCTTGCCAGCATGAAGAAGCTTATGCCTGCTTCCGACCATGCGCCGATATCATCCGATGAAGGACGGAAGATGCCGACCGCGCGGCAGGCGGACAAAGCCGTTTGCGTGATTGATCTGATCGCGGCATCGAGCCTGTCCGTGCCCGCAGGACCCATCGCATCGATCGAAACCGACAGATCGCCAGGGCCGACGAAGATGAGGTCGATGCCGTCGACTGCAGCGATCTCGGCGACATTGGCAAGCCCCTCGGCCGTTTCGACCTGGATCGCAAGTAGCAGTTCGTCATTGGCCTTGGCGAGATAGTCCGGAATGCGGTAGCCATAGGCCGCAGCACGGCCAGGGCCGACACCGCGTGTGCCGAGCGGGGGGTAGCGGGTAGCCTTCACGGCGGCGCGAGCCTGCTCCGCCGTCGAAACACGAGGCACGAGAACGCCCGCAGCACCTGCATCCAGAACGGCCGCAATATCTTCCGCCGCATGTCCCGGTACGCGGACCATGGCGGGAACGCGATGGACATCGGCGGCGCGGATCAGATCCTCGATACGTTCGCGGCCGATCTGCGAATGCTCCCAGTCGATGCAAAGGAAATCGACGCCTGCGGCTGCCGTGACTTCGATGGCGACTGGATGCGGGATAGCCGCAAACGTACCGATGAGAAGCTTCTGCTCGATGCAGTTCCGGCGGAAATCGCTCATCGTCATCCTCTTATTTCAATGGCTCTTCCCGCGAGGGATAGACCGAAAGATACAACTGCGGAACGGCAATCTGCTTTGAGTTCTAAACAACTGTGGCACGGAGGCATTTGCGGTGGCGGAGTTGTTCGGGCGCCGCCACCGCTCACAGGCGCGGCTTACCTGCGCCGCGCCATGATCTCGGTCAGGACCGCATCGAACCGGGCGATCTCCTCGACCTTATTATAATGCACCAGCGACACACGGATGGCACCCGTTTCCATGGAAAGGCCCAGGCGCTTCATCAGGCGCGGGGCAAACATGTGACCATCGCGCAGGCCGATGCGCCGTTTGCCCATCTCATCGGCGAATTCCTGCGGCGTGATGCCTGGCATGTTGAAACAGATCGTGGGTACGCGCTGCTCCAGGCGGTTCTCGTCGGAGATGCCGTAGATAGTAGCTCCGTGGCGCTTGAGAACGGCGATCATCTCGCGTGACAGCATCAGCTCGTATTGGCGGATCGCGCCCATGGCGGCGGCAAGCGCCTGGCGGCGGCTATGGTTGCCATCAGGCAGGAAGCGACGGCCGAGACCTTCCAGATATTTGACCGCGGCATTCATGCCGGCGACATTTTCATAGGTGAAGGTGCCGACTTCGATCTTGTAGGGCGGCACGTCCGGAATGAAGTTTTCCTTGAATGTGGGAAGCTTGACCAGCGCGTCGTAGCGGCCCCAGAGGAAGCCCATATGCGGCGAAAAATTCTTGTAGCCGGAGCAGACGAGATAATCGCAGCCCCAGGCCTGCACGTCGATCAGGCCATGCGGTCCGTAATGAACGCAATCGAGGAAGGTTTCGGCGCCGGCCGCCTGGGCCAGTTTGCAGACGGCTGCGACATCGACGATCGTACCGATGGAGTGGGCCGTGACGGTGCAGGCGACGAGCCGGGTCCTGTCGTTCAGCAGCGGCTTCAGGTCTTCCACATGCAGGGCGCCGTCCTCACGCATGCGCCACCAGACGATCTTGGCGCCGTCGGCTTCCAGCGCCATCCAGGTGGCGATGTTGGCATCGTGATCCATATCGGTGACGACGATTTCGTTGCGCTCGCCGAGCAGCTTGGCAATGCCGAGGCTGACAAGGCGGATGAAGGAGGTGGCGTTCTGGCCGAAGGAGATTTCCTCCGGGCGATAGGCGTTGACCAGCATGGCGACGCTTTCGCGCGCTTCTTCCAGATTGCGGTCGACGCCCTGACTATGCTGGTATTTTGCCATGCGCTGGACATTGAAATCGATGAGGTGGTTGGCAACCGCATCCACCACTGTCTGCGGCACCTGCGCCCCGCCCGCATTGTCGAGAAAGACGAAATCGCCAGCCTTCCGAATGGCCGGAAACATGGCGCGGATCTCATCAATCGGGAAACTGTTGTGGCCGGCGAATTGCGATGCGGAAGGGGAGGAGCTCATGGGGATCTCGCTCTGAACGGGATTGAAATCTCAGTTTTGATCATTTGATCACAAAATACTTTAAGGTTCAACCAAATTCCTCCGTCTGTTTTTTGGAGGAAGCTAGCGGCGACCGGAGCTTGAGCCCTTGCGCGGCTCATCCTGCGTGGCCGGACAGTAATCCTGCAGGATTTCGTGGGTGCGGCTGATGTCGGCGACGATACCGTCGCGGGCGGCGGCGAAGTCCCCCGCCTTCAACGCATTGACGATGGTAACGTGCTCACCGGCGGGATCGAGTTCGCCGTTGCGCATCAAAGGCTCTACCGAGGCGGAGAGCATGCGCATGTACGGGCCGAAGCGTAGCCACAGGGTCTCGATCAACTGCAGCAGCACCTCTGAGCCGGAGGCGCGGTAGACGGTGAAATGAAACTGCTGGTTCTTGGCCATGAGGTCATACACATTGGCGCCGCGACCGATCACATGCTGCTCTCTGGCGATACGCTCGAGCGCCTCAATGTCGCTGACGGTGAGGTTCGGAAAACCGAGTTCGGCAGCCAGACCTTCGACGGCGATGCGGGCGCGGCAAAGATCGTTCAGCCGGGCAAGCGTGACGATCGGGATGCGGGCCGAACCGTTGGCTGCGACCTCCAGCGCATTTTCAGCCGCGAGCCGGCGCAGCGCCTCGCGCACCGGCATGTTGCTGGTTCCGAAGGTTTCGGCCAGCGAGGCGATGGTCAGCGTCTGGCCGGGATCGAAATTGCCGGCCATAAGCGCATTTCTGAGCTGCTGATAGACGCTCTCCTGGATCGTCGTTCTGGAGGACACCGGTTCCAGGGCTATGCGCACGCTCGCTTCCTCTTCGCTTATGGGGACTCGCTCATGGTAGAACGAGGGTATGGTAGAACGAAGGGCGGGCGAAAGGAAAGGGCTCTCGGAGCGCCGGTCAGGCTTCCTCGGCCTCCCAACTGGTCCCATCTGCCGCAGACGTCGTCTGATCAGCTTTCGGCGGGGCCTTTCGTAAGCCAATGCCGACGCCGACGAGGGCAAGCGCACCGCCGATGGCATGATAGGAATGCAGCTGTTCTCCAAGCAGCGCCCAGGCCAGTGCCGCAACGATGATGGGCAGCAGATTGATCAGCAACGAGGTGCGGCTCGCGCCAAGCCTGTGGATGCCGATCATCCAGCAGAACGGCGCGACAAGCGAGGTCGGGATCGCCGCGTAGAGGATCAGGGGCAGATTGGCCGTGGTGACCGGCGAGATATCGCCCATCAGGAAGATCGGGATGAGCAACAGGGTCGAAAAGCCGATCTGCCAGAAAAGCTGCTGCCACATCGGCAGCGGCATCGCCCAGCGCCTCAGCATCACGCCATAGAGTGCGTTTGAGAGAACAGCAATGATCATCAGCCCGTCACCGATATGGAAGCCGCCATTCACAAGGCGCATCGGATCGCCCTGCGATGTCAAATAGACGAGCCCGATCAGCGAGATGGCGCCGCCCATCAGGCTCGCCACGGTGAGCCGTTCGCCCGCCAGCATGCCGGCGAGCACTGTGGAGAGAAGCGGCATCAAGGCGATCATGACGCCCATGTTGACGGCCGAGGTGGTCTTGGCCGCTTCATAGGCGAGGCTCTGATAGATCACCATGCCAAGGGCACCGAGCGCAGCGAGTTTCATCCAGTGCTGCCGGAGCAGCTCGCGATTGCGCCATGCCGCCCGGCCGACAAAGGGCAGGAGCACGACGAAGGCGAGCAGCCAGCGATAGAAGGAGATGGAACCTGGAGAGATTACGCCGGCGGATGCCTTGGTGACCACGGTATTGCCGGACCAGATCAAGACGGTGAGCAGGGGCGCAAGTCCGGCCGCACTGACGATGGATGCGGAAGCGTTCGGCTGGGTGCTCATGTGAATGGTCTCTCGTCGTCTTCTAGCCCAGAACGAAATGAAGGAGGCGGGCATAGGTCGCCATCCGGAAGCTTTTCTACCGTCTGTCCGAATTGTGGTATATAGCGAGATCAAGACAACGGTAGCGAAATGAAGACATGTCCGTCAGGCCTCCGCGCATCGAGGGCGATCCGCCGACCCCGGTTTCTTTCCGAACCGAGAATTATAAGGCGGGCACGGTTTTTCCAAACAAGAGCCAGCCTTGGGGCGAGCTCAATTATGCGCTTATCGGCGTCTGCGAGTTCGACATTCAGGGTGTACGTTATCTGTCGCCGCCACATTATGCCATCTGGCTGCCACCGGATACGATGCATGGCGCCTATAACAAGCATGATCTGCGCTATGTAACCGTCTATGTCGAACGTTCGCTCTGCATCGATCTGCCGAACAGACCCACGACGCTCAGTCTCAGTCCACTATTGAAGGCGATCCCCGCCGATCTCGCGGCTCGCGATGTCACCATACCGGAAACAGCCGAGGATTTACGGCTTGCACAGGTTTTGATCGATCAGATTCGTCTGGCACCGCGCTGCGAGAGCTACCTGCCGCTTTCAGACGATCCGCTGCTCGGCCCTATACTCAATGCGTTGCAGGCCGACCCCGGCGACGGCATTCCCTCGCGGAATGGGCGCGCAGGATGGGGACGACCGAGCGTACCTTGTCGCGCCGGTGCCAGAACGATCTCGGTCTTTCTTTCAACGAGTGGCGGCAGCGACTAAAGCTTGTCGCCGCGCTGTCACTGACTGAGGCAGGCGAGCCTGTGCACCGGATCGCAACGCAATTGGGCTACAGCAATACGTCGGCCTTTATTGCTATGTTCCGCAGGCTGACCGGGACTAGCCCGACGCAGATGCGATAGGTCTTGGAGCATTTCCAGGAAAAGTGGTCTTCCGTCAGGAATAGCGTAAGAACAAAGGGATGGAGCGTTTTCGCGATTCGAGGAAAAGCGGAAATGCTCTATGGCTCGATCAACACGATTTCTAGCTTGCACAATTCTTCCGGATCGGCCATCGCGTCGATGACGGTAATCATGCCATCTGCATTGAGGGTGCAACGAAGGGCGATGCGCAGCTGCCCACCGATGACCACGATGGCACCGACCGCGCCGTTGATAACGGCCAATCGAGCTCCTCGTGCGCGGCCCTGGAAAGTCTTCGCGACGTCTGCGCGCCCGCGGATTTCGCCAGCCGATCCCATGCGGGCGGCAACTGCATCCGGCCGGAAGACGGCTTCGGGATCGAGAACGGCGAGCAGTGCCTGCAGGTCACCGTCACGCGAGGCTGTGAAGAAGGCGTCGACGACGTGGCGCTGGCGGGTGAGATCGGCCTCCGTCGCCGACGGCGTGTCCTGCACGCGGCGGCGGGCGCGGCTTGCGAGCTGGCGAGTCGCCACCGTCGTGCGCCCCAGAATCGGGGCGATGTCATCGAACGATATGTCGAACATATCGTGCAGGACAAAGGCAAGCCGCTCGGCCGGATTGAGCTTTTCCAGGACCACCAGCAAAGCGAGGCCGACGGAGTCCGCCAGCAATGCGTCCTGTTCCGGGTCGGTGCCATTGCCGGCCTCATGCACCACCATAGGTTCGGGAACATGGATGGTCAGCGGCTCCTCGCGGCGGGATTTGCGCGACCGCAGCAGATCGAGGCAGATGCGCGCCGTGACCGTCGTCAACCAGCCGCTCAGATTTTCAACCTCGGACGTATCGCTCCTCATGAGACGCAGCCATGTCTCCTGCACGGCATCTTCGGCCTCGCTGCGCGAGCCGAGCATACGGTAGGCGACAGCGCGCAGGTGCGGCCTGTTCGCCTCGAATTTCTCAGCCTGCCACTTTTTTTCGTCCATCGGTCACATCTCCTCATCCTGCTCCGTCAAACCCATGACGAACGAAATCCGGCCGGTGTGACATCGGATCGGCAGGAAGGTGCATCGTCGTAAGACGAGCCGCAACAGGCTCTCACAATCAGAGGAAAGAAATATGCAAGCTCGTATGAAGAATCCGGTTCTCGTTCTGCCCGAAACGCTGCAGGCGCTTTTGGCCGTCAGCAATTCGATTAGGGATCGCGGTCTGTCGGAAAATATCATGGACCTCGTGCATCTGCGCGTCAGCCAGATCAACGGCTGCAGCGTCTGCACGGACATGGGCTTTCGCAAGCTGCAGAAAGATGGCGAGACCATGGAGCGCATCGTCGGTGTGTCCGCCTGGCAGGAGATGCCCTATTTCTCGGATGCCGAACGCGCGGCGCTTGCACTTGGCGAGGCTGTCACGCGGCTTGCCGACCGGCCGGATGCCGTGACCGACGAAATCTGGAATGAAGCCGCAAGACACTATGACGAAAAGGCGCTGTCCGCGCTCATCGTTGCGATCGCGCTCGACAACGTCTGGAACCGGTTGAACTCGACGGTCCGCCAGCAGGCCGGCGCTTCCTGGAGCTGACCGGTTGCGGAAATGTCCTTCTCCCCCTGGGGAGAAGGAGCTGTTCGGCACTGGCAGGCCCGTTTCGTTGAAGGAGAAGGCGGGCTGCCTCTCACGCTTCCCCGACCCGCGAGGTTACCAGCAATTTCGCCAGCCAATCGACGAAAACGCGGACCTTGTTGCTGAGATGTCTATTGGGCGGATAGACGATGTGCATGGGCAGAGCAGGTCGGGTCCAGCCGTCGAGAATGGGCACGAGGTCGCCCGCGGCAAACGCATCCCTGACCATGAAGCTCGGGACCTGTGCGATGCCGAGCCCCTGCATCGCCGCCTGAACATAGCTGCGGCTGTCGTTCACCGAAAGGATATAGCGTGGGGTGATTTCCAGCGATTCGTTGCCTCGGTCGAAAAGGAAAGGAATCGTCCTGCCGGTTTGCGCGCGGAAATAGCTGACCGCATAGTGGCTGGTCTCCAGCTCTTCCGGCCGTTCCGGGACGCCATGCTTCTCGATATAGAGCGGAGCCGCACAGGTCACGAGGTGTATTTCGCCGACGCGGCGGGCGATCAGCGACTGGTCGCTCGGCATGCCGGCACGCAGCGCGCAATCGACATTTTCGGCCAGATAGTCGACCAGCCGGTCGCCGACGCCGAGATCGATATGGATATCGGGATAGCGCTGATGGAAATCGCACAGTGCCGGCATGACGATCTTCTCGGCGAAGGCGCCGGCCATTTCGACGCGCAGGCGGCCGCTCGGCAGGCTCTGCGAATTGCTGATGCTGCCGTCCAGCTCCTCTATTTCCGAGAGGATCTGGACCGCACGTTCGTAATAGAGCGCGCCATCCGTCGTCACCATGACGCGTCGGGTCGTCCGGTTGAGAAGCTTCGCATGCAGATGCGCTTCCAGCGACTGGATGAGCGTCGTCACCGTCGCCTTCGGCATGGAAAGGGCAGCCGCGGCGCGGGTGAAGTTACCCGTCTCCACCACGCGCGCGAATGCCCGCATTGCTGACAACTGATCCATTCTATGATGTCCCTCGACCGTCAGGAAAGGAGGTCGATTGTTTGTTATCCTGAATAGTCTGATCGAATATAAGATACTTATTCTCGAAGCGGAATAACAATATGTTTTTATCGTGATTGTTGCAATGCGGCATGGGGGCGCCAAAGACCGCATTTTCGAGAATATGATCGTAAAGCGTGATAAACCGCTTCCGGATTGGAACATATTCGCTCGAGCAGACAGGGATTTGGGTCGATGAGTGCGCCGTGGAAAGATGTTGTGCTGGAAAACGTGCCTACGGGGCCGGTCGAAGCTCGGATCTACAACGGCGAGAGTTTGAAGAAGGCGGCACCTCTCGTGCTCTATCTGCACGGCGGCGCTTTTTTCGATACCGATCATGCGACCAACAGACCGGTGGCCGCAAGCCTCGCCGAGGCCGGTGCCATCGTAGTTGCCGCGGATTATACGAGCGGCAATCAGAATGCCTTTCCGAAGGTGCTCGAATGCGCCTACGGGATTCTCGCCTACCTCAGCAACAAGCGGAACATGCTTGCGCTGGGCGGAGCGAAAAAATCGCTGCTGTTTGTCGCCGGAGAGGAATCGGGTGGCAATGTTGCAGCGGGCGTCGCTTTAAAGGCGCGCGATCAGATGCCCGGTTCGTTGGACGGACAGGTGCTGATATCGCCTTTGCTTGATCCTTTCATGGGATCGAAATCTTTCCTCCAGGCGGAGGAAAGCGGCATGCGCGAGCGCTGGACGGAGGGTTGGAACCGTTACCTGGGTTTCCTGGGCGGTGTCTGTCACCCTTATGCAGCGCCTCGATACTGTTCGCGGCTTTCGGGCCTCGCGCCGGCATTGGTGCTCACGGCCGAGGACGACCCGCTCCGCGACGAGAGCATGGAATACGGCAGTCGGCTGAAAGCGGCCGGCGTCCGTGTTCGCCAGCAAGTCCTCCCCGCCGGGACAGGCTGGCCCACTCTCTACGGCGGGCAGTCGAAGGACAGGCCTTCATGGCAGCAGGACATTTGCTGTTGTTTCAAGGGCTTTGTCGAAGACGTGCAGGCTTGATCGACAAGAGCATTCAGTCCGCTGGGGATGGCCGTGGATCGGATTGATGTCGAAGGCATGAGACCGGAGCGATAATTGCGCGGATGCGCAGTGCTTCTGGCCCCTAATTTATTGAGACGATAGGAATTTTCGGTCCCGTATCCCAAGACGGAGCCAAAGGAGACCAACATGAAGTCCAACGGTAAGAGCTGGGTCCTGTGGGGCGCCGGCATGGGTGTTGCTGCGGCAGTTGCAGGCGCAGCCTTCTATCTGGAGCTGCCGCGCGGCGCTCAGGCAACCGAAACGGCCGGTCAGGCGGCACCGCCAGCCATTCCCGTCACCGTTTCCGCTGTCGAGCCGCGCGACGTCACATCCTGGCAGGAATTTTCCGGCAGGCTCGAGGCTATCGACCGCGTTGAGGTCCGGCCGCGTGTTGCGGGAGCGATTCAATCGGTGCATTTCCGCGAAGGGGCCTTGGTCAAGCAGGGCGACCTGCTGGTGACGATCGATCCCGCACCCTATGAGGCGGCCGTCGCTCAGGCCCAGGCGCAGGTTGGTGCAGCAAAGGCCAAACTCGATCTCGCCAAGGTCGAAGTCGACCGCGGCCAGAAGCTCTCCGACAACAAGACCATTTCACAGAGCGACATGGATACACGCGCCAGCAACTATGCCGAGGCGGTCGCCAACCTGAAGGCTGCGGATGCGGCCCTGCAGACGGCGCAGCTGAACCTCGACTATACGCAGGTCCGCGCGCCCATCGCCGGTCGTGTCGGCAAGATCGCCGTCACCGTCGGCAATCTCGTGGCAGCCGGCTCCTCGTCTCCGGCGCTGACGACGCTCGTTTCGGTCGATCCGATCTATGCGAGCTTCAGCGCCAACGAGCAGACAGTGACCCACGCGCTGGCCGAACTGCCCGCCACCGGCGGCGCCGTTCCGCCGGTCGAGCAGATCCCTGTTCAGATCGGCACGGCAAGCGACAACGGCACGCCGATCAAGGGCAAGCTGCAGCTGATCGACAATGAAGTCGATGCTGCAAGCGGTACCGTCAGCGTTCGCGCCGTCTTCGACAATCCCGGCGGACGTCTCATCCCTGGTCAGTTCGTGCGGGTTCGCATGGGCCAGCCGAAGGCAGAGACCAAGCTGCTGATCAGCGAGCGCGCAATCGGCACCGACCAGGACAAGAAGTTCGTCTTCGTGGTCGGCGCAGACAACAAGGTCGAATATCGCCCGATCAATCTCGGTGATACGTCGGATGGGCTGCGCGTCGTCACGTCGGGTCTGAATGCCGGTGACCGGATCATCGTCAACGGTCTGCAGCGGGTTCGCCCAGGCGCCGTCGTCGATCCCAAGCCGGAAGAGAAGGTCGCTGCCAAGTAATTATCCGGCCGGAAGCTGAAGCTTCCGGCCGTTCATTCCAATGCTTCAATTTTGCAATGCCCGTGGCGCCTCTTGGGCCGCGGGCCTGGACCTCGTGTCCCTTGATTCACTCGTGGAGAGGGTTCTGCCATGAACATCTCAAGATTTTTCGTCGACCGTCCGGTGTTTGCCGGCGTGCTTTCGATCCTCATCGTGGTCGCCGGCCTGATCGGTCTGAAGCTGCTGCCGATTTCCGAATATCCGGAAGTCGTACCGCCGTCGATCGTCGTCACCGCTCAGTATCCGGGCGCAAACCCGAAGGTCATTGCCGAAACGGTGGCAACGCCGATCGAAGAGCAGATCAATGGTGTCGAAGGCATGCTCTACATGAGCAGCCAGGCGACGTCGGACGGTCTGCTGACGCTGACCGTCACCTTCAAGCTCGGCACCGATCCGGACAAGGCCCAGCAGCTCGTGCAGAACCGCGTCTCGCAGGCAGAGCCTCGCTTGCCGCAGAACGTGCGCGATCTCGGCATTACGACGGTCAAGAGCTCGCCCGACCTGATGATGGTGGTCAACCTCATCTCGCCGGACAATCGCTACGACATCACCTATCTGCGCAACTATGCCACCCTGAACATCAAGGACCGGCTCGCCCGCATCGACGGTGTCGGCCAGGTCCGCGTGTTCGGCTCGGGCGACTATTCGATGCGCGTCTGGGTCGATCCGCAGAAGGCGGCCGAACGCGGTCTGGCGGCAAGCGATATCGCCAACGCTATTCGCGCGCAGAACATCCAGGCTGCTGCCGGCATCATCGGCCAGTCGCCGAGCGTCCCCGGCATCGACGTGCAGCTCAACGTCAACGCCCAGGGCCGTCTGACGACGCCGGAGGAATTCGGCAACATCATCGTCAAGAGCGGCACCAACGGCGAGATTACGCGCCTGCGCGATGTCGCGCGCATCGAACTCGGCGCCGCCGATTATTCGCTGCGTTCGCTGCTCGACGGCAAGCCTGCGGTCGCAATCCCGGTCTTCCAGTCGCCGGGTTCCAACGCGATCACCATCTCGGACAACGTCGTCAAGACGATGAACGAGCTGCAGACCGCAATGCCTGACGGCGTGAAGTACGAGATCGTCTACGACACCACGCAGTTCGTACGCGCGTCGATCGACAAGGTCGTGCACACGCTGCTCGAAGCGATCGTGCTCGTCGTCATCGTCGTCATTCTGTTCCTGCAGACATGGCGCGCCTCGATCATTCCGCTGATCGCCGTTCCCGTCTCGATCATCGGTACTTTCGCGGTGATGTATATCTGCGGGTTCTCGATCAATGCGCTCAGCCTGTTCGGCCTGGTGCTGGCGATCGGTATCGTGGTGGACGACGCGATCGTCGTCGTCGAAAACGTCGAACGCAACATCGAGAACGGATTGAGCCCACGCGACGCGACCTATCGCGCCATGAAGGAAGTGTCCGGCCCGATCATCGCGATCGCGCTGGTGCTGGTTGCCGTCTTCGTGCCGCTGGCGTTCATTTCCGGCCTGTCGGGCCAGTTCTATCGCCAGTTCGCACTGACGATCGCGATCTCCACAGTCATCTCGGCCTTCAATTCGCTGACTTTGTCTCCGGCACTGGCGTCAATGCTGCTGAAGGGTCACGATGCGCCGAAGGATATGCTGACGCGCGTGATGGATTTTGCGTTCGGCTGGTTCTTCCGCGGCTTCAACAAGGTCTTCCATCGCGGCTCGTCTGCCTATGGCAAGGGCGTCGGCGGCATCCTGTCGGTGAAGAGCCTGGTCATGGTCGTCTATCTCGCCTTGATCGGCGCGACCTACTATCTGTTCCAGGCTGTCCCCGGCGGCTTCGTTCCGCAGCAGGACAAGCAGTATCTGATCGGCTTTGCCCAGCTGCCCGACGGCGCAACCCTCGACCGCACGGATGACGTCATCCAGCGGATGAGCAAAATCGCCCTGGAACAGCCGGGTGTCGAACATGCGATCGCCTTCCCGGGCCTGTCGATCAACGGCTTCACCAACTCTTCCAACGCCGGCATCGTCTTCGTGACGCTGAAGGCATTCGAGGAGCGCACGACGCCCAATCTGTCGGGCGGGGCCATCGCCATGCAGCTGAACAAGAAGTTCGGCGCGATACAGGATGCCTTCATCGCCATGTTCCCGCCGCCGCCTGTCCAGGGTCTCGGCACGACCGGCGGCTTCAAGCTGCAGATCGAGGACCGCGCTGGCCTCGGCTATCAGGCGCTCGACGAGGCCAACAAGGCGTTCCTCGCCAAGGCCTATCAGACGCCGGCGCTTACGGGCATCTTCTCGAGCTACCAGATCAACGTGCCGCAGCTCTTTGCCGATCTCGATCGCGCCAAGGCCGAACAGCTCGGCGTCTCGGTGACGGATGTCTTCGATACGCTGCAGATCTATCTGGGCTCGCTCTATGTCAACGACTTCAACGCATTCGGCCGCACCTACAGCGTGCGTGTGCAGGCGGACGCCCAGTTCCGTTCGCATGCAAGCGATATCGGTCAGTTGAAGGTTCGATCGGCGTCGGGCCAGATGATCCCGCTGTCGGCGCTCTTGAAGGTCGAGGCCAGCACAGGGCCGGAACGGACGACGCGCTACAACGGCTTCCTCGCCGCCGATATCAACGGCGGGCCGGCACAGGGCTACTCGTCCGGCCAGGCGCAAGCCGCTGTCGAGAAGATCGCCAACGAGACGCTGCCTCCGGGCATCGGCTTCGAATGGACGGATCTGACCTACCAGCAGATTCTGGCCGGCAGCTCGGGCATCATCATCTTCCCGCTCGCCCTGCTGCTCGTCTATCTCGTGCTGGCTGCCCAGTATGAAAGCGTCAGCCTGCCGCTTGCGATCGTTATGATCGTGCCGATGGGCGTGCTTGCTGCCCTGACGGGCGTCTGGCTGACGGGGGGCGACAACAACATCTTCACGCAGATCGGCCTGATGGTGTTGGTGGGCTTGTCGGCGAAGAACGCGATCCTGATCGTGGAATTCGCCCGCGAGCTGGAGTTCGACGGCCGCAAGCCGGTTCAGGCCGCGATCGAGGCCAGCCGCCTGCGCCTGCGCCCGATCCTGATGACTTCCATGGCTTTCATCATGGGTGTCGTGCCGCTCGTCACCTCGACCGGTGCCGGCGCGGAGATGCGCGCAGCCATGGGTGTCGCGGTGTTTGCCGGCATGATCGGCGTCACCTTCTTCGGCATCTTCATGACGCCGGTCTTCTATGTGCTGATCCGCAGCGTTACCGGCAACCGTCCGCTGAAGCAGCACCCGCACAACGACAACGAACATTCGGCGGAGGTACTCCCGATCGCCGCCGAATAGGGGCCGTGCCGAGCGGTACTCCAGTGCTCGACGCGCCAAGGGCGGGACCGAAAGGTCCCGCCCTTTATGTCTTGCAATCCGTATTTTTGTTTATACTAATTTAATGCTGGGGCGGGATGCTGAAAGTGTGAGCGGCTTTGGGCAGCATTCGGCTCCAATGCGCTTTTCGAAGAATTTGCCGTGTGGTCGCCGATTTCCTTTGCATGCTGGCACCATAGGTTTATCAAGCTTTTGGAAGAAGTTGATTGACGTACGTCGGGCGTGAGGAGCCGCCCGCAGATCGGGTGGGTTTCTGAGGCCGATAGGTCATTGCCGGATGTTTACGCATGATCGGTCGCCACACTGTTTCAGGAGCCACCGCGGTCCAATTCGGAGGATAGTTTATGGGCGGCAGGAAGATCGCCTTTCTCGGTACAGGTCTGATGGGTGCGCCAATGGCGCGGCGGCTGCTGGCTGCCGGTTTTGCCGTGACCGTCTGGAATCGCGACCGGACCAAGGCCGAACCTCTGGCTGCTGATGGCGCCGTCGTTGCGGATACGTCCGTGGAGGCGGCACGAGGCGCATCGGTGCTTTTCACCATGCTGACCAATGGCGGTGCGGTCGGCGAGGTCCTGTTCGGCAGCGGTGTTGCGGAAGCGCTCGAGGTCGGCTCGACCGTAATCGACAACAGTTCGATATCGCCGGCCGTTGCCCGCGAACACGCCTTCAAACTCGCCGAGCGTGGCATTCGCCATATCGATGCACCGGTCTCCGGCGGCGTGGTGGGGGCAGAGGCGGGAACGCTTGCGATCATGGCCGGCGGCGATGCATATGTCATAGACAGTGTCCGCGATGTCATGGCGCCACTCGGACGCGTGACGCGCGTCGGCCCCAGCGGTACGGGCCAGCTCGCGAAGCTCGGCAATCAGCAGATCGTTGCGGTAACCATCGGCGCCGTTGCGGAGGCGATGCTGCTGGTCGAAGCCGGCGGCGGATCGCGTGAGGCGTTTCGAGCCGCCATACGCGGCGGCTTCGCCGAAAGCCGGATCCTGGAGCTGCATGGTCAGCGTATGATCGAACGCAATTTCGAGCCGGGTGGGACCGCCAGCAACCAGTTGAAGGATCTCGATACGGTTCTTGCCGCAGCTGAGAGCTTCTCTCTGCGGCTCCCGTTGACCGAAGCTGTGAGAACCGAATTTGCCGAATTCGTGGAAAATGGCGGCGGCGGGCAGGATCACAGCGGCTTGCTGCAGCATCTGGAAGACAAGAATGCCCGAGGAAAGGCTTGAAGAAAAGATGAGCGATAAGGGTGCATCCAAGCGTCGCCTGCGTTCGCAGGACTGGTTTGACAATCCCGATCATATCGACATGACGGCGCTCTATCTCGAGCGCTTCATGAATTACGGTATCACGCCGGAGGAGTTGCGGTCGGGCAAGCCGATCATCGGTATTGCCCAGAGCGGCAGCGATCTCACGCCGTGCAACCGTCATCATCTCGATCTTGCCAAGCGCGTGCGCGATGGCATTCGCGATGCCGGCGGCATTCCGATCGAATTTCCGACCCATCCGATCTTCGAAAACTGCAAGCGTCCGACGGCGGCACTCGACCGCAATCTCGCCTATCTCGGTCTGGTGGAAGTGCTTTATGGCTACCCGCTCGATGGCGTCGTGCTGACGACCGGCTGCGACAAGACCACGCCGTCGGCGCTTATGGCGGCCTCCACGGTCAATATTCCGGCGATCGTTCTCTCCGGCGGCCCGATGCTCGACGGCTGGCACGAGGGCGAGCTCGCCGGCTCCGGCACGGTGATCTGGCGTTCGCGCCGCAAGCTGGCGGCGGGCGAGATCGGCGAGGAGGAATTCATGGAGGCGGCGCTTGCCTCGGCGCCTTCGATCGGCCATTGCAATACTATGGGGACCGCTTCGACCATGAATGCCATGGCAGAAGCGCTCGGCATGTCTCTGACCGGCTGCGCCGCCATCCCCGGCGCCTATCGTGAGCGCGGCCAGATGGCCTATCGCACCGGACGGCGCGCGGTCGAGCTGGTACTGGAGGATATCAAGCCTTCGGACGTGCTGACGCGCGAGGCGTTCCTCAATGCCATCCGGGTCAATTCCGCGATCGGCGGCTCGACCAATGCGCAGCCGCATCTCGCCGCCATGGCCAAGCACGCCGGCGCCGAGCTTTATCCCGACGACTGGCAGGCGCATGGCTTCGACATTCCGCTGCTTGCCAACGTGCAGCCGGCGGGTGCCTATCTCGGCGAACGCTTCCATCGCGCCGGCGGTGTTCCGGCTGTGATGTGGGAGCTGCTGCGGGCCGGCAAGCTGAACGGAAGTTGTCCGACAGTGACCGGCAGGACAATGGCGGAGAACCTGAAGGGCCGGGAGGCGACCGATCGCGAGGTGATCCGCCCCTTCGCCGAACCGCTGAAGGAGCGTGCCGGCTTCCTGGTTCTCAAGGGCAATCTGTTCGATTTCGCCATCATGAAGATGAGCGTCGTGTCGGAGGAATTTCGCAGCCGCTATCTGAGCGAGCCGGGTAACGAAGGCGTATTCGAGGGCAGGGCCGTCGTCTTCGACGGGTCGGAGGATTATCACAAGCGCATCAACGATCCCGATCTCGGCATCGACGAGAGGACCATCCTCGTGATCCGCGGCGCAGGGCCGATCGGCTGGCCGGGGTCGGCCGAAGTCGTCAACATGCAGCCGCCGGACGCGCTTTTGAAGCAAGGAATCCGCAGCCTGCCGACGATCGGCGATGGCCGTCAGTCCGGAACGGCCGACAGTCCTTCGATCCTCAACGCCTCGCCGGAAAGTGCTGCAGGCGGCGGGCTTGCCTGGCTCAGGAACGGTGACATCATCCGGATCGATTTCAATCAGGGGCGCTGCGACATGCTGGTGGCCGAGGAGGAGATCGCGCGCCGCAAGGGCGACGGGGTTCCGGCCGTCCCGCCGGATGCGACGCCCTGGCAGCGCATCTATCGTCGTTCCGTCACTCAGCTTTCCGATGGTGCCGTGCTCGACGGTGCAGCCGATTTCCGCGATATCGCTGCCAATCCGCCGCGGCACAATCACTAGGGCCGGATGATTTCAGGCCGATTCGGCCTGAAATCGGAATCCGTCTCCAAATCAAGAAGTTAGCGGGATTTCGCCCGGAATCCCCTGACATTTTCGGCATCCCGCCTTCAGCTGGCATCGGCGGGGATGGGTTTCGGTAGGGATCGGAGCGCTGCTGTCAATTTGGGTAGCTTGCGCGGTCATTAAAGTTCGCGAAAGGGAGTAGTGCAACTATACTTGACTACGGTTGGCTAGTCTCTCCAGTTTCCGAAGGGGGTGGAGCTCTTTGGCAGAGGCGACATCAGGGCGAAGCGAAGAAGAGTTCCAGGACCTTTTGAGGAGGCTGGAGCTGGCGCTGGAGGCATCTCAAATCGGCGTCTGGCAGCATAATGTCAACGACCAGGAATTGCTCTGGGATCCGCAGATGCACAGGCTCTACGGGACCGGCAGGCGAAGTGCCAGAGTAGCGTCCGACGTGTGGATGAATGCTTTGCACCCCGAGGATCTGGACCGGGCGATCAGCGACTTTCAGATCGCGCTTGAGGGAAAGGGGTTCTACAACTCGCAGTTCCGCATCATCCTGCCGAGCGGAGAAGTGCGCCATCTGCGTTCACGGGCGCATTATTATGAAGATGCCGATGGTTCGCCTTCCTTCATTGGTGCCGAATGGGATGTTACAGCCGATGTGTTGCTCAACCGGGAGCTGGCGAGCCAGAAGGCTATCGCGGAAGCGCGCGCTATTGCTCTGGAGCAGAGCCGGACGCGCATCGAACATGCCGCCGACCATGACTATCTGACCGGGCTTCCCAACCGCCGCTATTTCGACAGGCGGCTGGCTGAATTGCGCAGGGATACGTCGGTCGAAACCGTGGGTGTCGTCCATATAGATCTCGACGGCTTCAAGGAAATTAACGACAAATGGGGGCATGCAGCCGGTGACGCCACCCTGCAGAGCGCAGCCGCCCGCATTTCGGGTGCAATCACCGCCAACGACGTTGTCGCGCGTATCGGTGGTGACGAGTTCGTTGCTGCCCTGGTCAATGTCGGCAATGCAGAGAAATTGGAAGCCATTGCGAATGATATCTTCTCGCGCTTGCGGCGCGAGGTGCGCTTCGGCAATGAAATGCTGAGGATCGGTGCTTCGATAGGCGTGGCCTTGAGCCAGACGGGCAGCGCGGGCAATCTGCTGGCGGAATCCGATGTGGCGCTCTTTCAGGCCAAGAAGCTCGGACGCAATCGTGTGGAATTCTTCACGCCGAAGCTGCAAGCCGATCTGCAGGCGGAGCGCCGCCTGGCTGACGAATTGCGGCTGGCGCCGATGCTGCGTCAGATCGAGCCGTTCTACCAAATCCAGGTGGATGCGCATACCCGCTGCATCGTCGGGCTGGAAGCGCTGGCGCGCTGGCGGCATCCGGAAAGAGGGTTGCTGAACCCTGCAGCCTTTCTCAAGGTGGCCGACGAGTATGGGCTTACCGCCGAGATCGACGCGGCGGTGCTGAAATGCGCGCTGGCGGACCGCGCCGCCTGGATGTCGCAGGGCCTTTCGCCGCCGCGCATCGCCGTGAATATCTCCGGTCGCCGGCTTGCCGATCCCGATCTGATCGAAGGACTGCAGGCACTCAGGATACCCCGCCAGGCCATCGCTTTCGAGCTGGTGGAAACCATCTTCCTTGATGATCCCGATGCCAGGGTGCTCGCCAATATCGCCGGTATCAAAGAGATGGGAATCGATATCGAGATCGACGATTTCGGTTCGGGCCATGCCTCGCTTCTCGGCCTGGTCCGGCTGAAGCCGAAGCGGCTGAAGATCGATCGGCAGCTTGTAACGGCTGTAACCATGTCCGACGAGCAACGTCGCCTCGTCGGCTCCATCGTCGAAATCGCACGGGCGCTGAACGTGGAGGTCGTTGCCGAAGGGGTGGAAACCGAGGATCATGCGCGCGTCCTGGCCGAGGTCGGCTGTGACGAGCTTCAGGGCTATGCCATCGGCTATCCTTCTTCCGAAAGCGAGATTGCCGCTTTGCTGAAATCGGTGCGGGCAACGAGGCGGCGCCGATCTCCTCGAGCTCCTGCCGGCGCAGGCGCAGGTGCTACCGGATCTGCAAGGCGGCGATCAGAGCGTAACTGATGGCGCCGAGTGCCAGCAGCGACATCGTCGCGGCCACGATCACCCTGCCGCCGGCATGGGCGACGGAGCGGATGTTCACCGACAGGCCGAGGGCTGCCATGGCGATGACGGTCAGGACGCCCGAAACCGCTTCCATCGGTGCGACCAGCGCATCCGGAATAAGCCCGAACGAACGAAGCCCCACCAGCCCGAGAAAGCCGCAGATGAACCACGGAACCAGGGAGTAGTGCTGGCCGCTGCGTCCGTCCGTTCCCGCAGCTTCGGCCTTGGTGATGATGCCGAGCAGGAAGATGACCGGGCCAAGCATCAGGACGCGGATGAGCTTGACGAGTGTGCCGGTCTGGACGGCGAGCAGGCCGACCGGGGCGGTCGCAGCCAACACCTGCGGCACGGCATAGACGGTAAGACCGGCCAGGGTGCCGTATTGCGATACGCTCATGCCGAGGTGGAAATAGAGGAGCGGCAATAGGAACACGGCCGCGATGCCGAGGACGGCGGTGAAAGCGAGGGCGGCAGCGATCTCCTGCGAATCTGCCTCGATCACGGGGGCAACGGCAACGATGGCCGAATTGCCGCATATCGAATTGCCGCAGGCGATCAGCGTTGCCAGCTTCGGCGGCAGGCCAAGCGCCCGGCCGATAATGTAGGTGGCGGCGATCGACAGCACCACGACGATGGCGATGCCCGCGATCAGCCAGACGCCGGCGCCGCGGATGGCTGAAAGGCTGATGGAAGCGCCGAGAAGGACGATGGCGATTTCCAGGAGGAGCTTGGCGCTGAAATCGATACCCGGCCTCATGGCCGGTTTCAGAGGTTTGATCGTGCAGACAGCGATGCCGAGCGCAATGGCAAGCACCAGGCTTTCGATCCATCGGCCGCCGAGAAGGCCGATTTCAGCATGCTCGCCGACATAGGCAAAAAAGGCTACGGCCGAGGTGAGCGCGAGGCCGGGGAAGATCGCATTCGCGCGTTGAGCAATGGACATGGTGTGCCGTCATTCGTTTGTTTGCGCTTTGGTGACGGCTGGAAAGTCTCATCTGCCGATGTCGACATCCATCGAATATTATCCTATGTTTCGTTCGATAAATTAGAATGATTTCCCATGACTTTCGAACAACTCGCAATTTTCGTCGCCGTCGCCGAACGAGAACATCTGACCAATGCCGCAGAAGCGATCAACCTGACGCCTTCCGCCGTCAGTTCCGCAATCAAGAATCTTGAGGCCTATTACGGTGTGGAGCTGTTTCACCGCGTCGGTCGACGGATCGAGCTGACGGAGACGGGACGATCCTTCCTGGGGGAGGCCAGGGCGACGCTCGCACGCGTACGTTCGGCGGAACTCATGCTATCCGAACTGGGCGGACTGCAGCGCGGCCGGCTCAGCCTCTGCGCAAGCCAGACCATCGCCAGCTATTGGCTGCCGCCCTTGCTGATGCGGTTCCATCGCGACTATCCCGGCATCGAGCTGGATCTCACCATCGGCAACACGCGCACCGTCACCGAGGCGGTTATCGACGGCGCCGCCGAACTGGGTTTCATCGAGGGCGAAGTGGATGCGCCGACGCTGTCGATGAAGATCGTCGCGCAGGACGCGCTTGTCATCGTCGTCCCGCCGCACCATCCCTGGGCGGATGGCCGGCAACTGACGGCCGCCGACCTAGCTGACGGCACTTCCTGGGTGATGCGCGAGGAAGGTTCGGGCACCCGTTCGGAATTCGAGAATGCGGTCGCCAAACTCGGCGCTTCGCCGCGCGATCTCGATGTGGCTCTTGTCCTGCCGTCGAATGAAGCCGTGCTGTCGGCGGTTTGCGTGGGTCGCAGTGCGGCGGCTATTTCGAGCGCGGCGGCGAAGGCTTATCTCGGGCAGGGATTGCTGGTTCAGGCGATATTCGATCTGCCCGCCCGCAGCTTCCGGCTATTGCGCCACAAGGAGCGGCATGCCAGCAAGGCGGCCCAGACGCTGGAAGCCATGTGCGAGAATTATCGCAAGTCCATCGCATTCGATGCGGATGAGTGCGGCCAAGAACCTGAGGTTGTGAGCGGCTAGTTTCGATATTGCCTTTTTGTCAGCTCAATTCCGGAAAAGCGCTTTCCGCCCGGAATTGCATAAAAGCGAAGAGATGGAACGATTATCCGTAAATGTCTCGGAGCTTTCTCGATAGGGCTCGGACGGATCTGCTGCCGGCTATTGTCGTTCCGCCCGTTGCCGGTTGGCGATGACGAGTTCGATCTCGTTGCGCTCGAGCATGGCGCGGATGTCCGATGGCGGCGCGTCGTCGGTGACCAGCAGGTCGAAGGCGGCCGGCTCGCTCAGCACGATCGGCGCGCTGCGGCCGAACTTGGCGCTGTCGGCGACGACGATGCGGTTTTCGGCGCGGCTTGCCGCTTCGCGTGAGTATTCCGCTTCTTCCAGGTCATGCAGCATGAAGCCCGAGGCGGCATTGATGGCGCCGACCGAAAGGATGGCGTGGCGCACATTGAAACGGCGCAGGAAGTTTGCCGCTTCCATGCCGAACGTGCCGCCATCGTGACCGCGCAGCTCGCCGCCGGCAAAGAAGACGCGATTGCCGTTGCGGGTGGCAAGCGCATGGGCGACCGCGACGGCAT
Organism: Rhizobium sp. UFLA01-1127; assembly: GCF_059803845.1. Lineage (NCBI taxonomy): Bacteria > Pseudomonadati > Pseudomonadota > Alphaproteobacteria > Hyphomicrobiales > Rhizobiaceae > Rhizobium > Rhizobium sp. UFLA01-1127. The sequence continues at coordinate 57,692 of NZ_JAUQTZ010000026.1, forward strand.
TGGTGACGACGAAGAGGTTCTGATGCTTCTGCAGCGCGACGGCAATGAAGGCGGTGGTCGAACCGACATCGAGAAATAGCGTATCGCCATCCTCGATCATATCGGCGACCGCTGCGGCGATCATGCGCTTGGCTTCGGCGTTCTCGTTCATGCGCAGGTGCAGCGGCGGCTCGTTCATCGAGTCCTTGATGTGGACGCCGCCATGTACTTTGGTGACGAGCCCGTTGGCTTCGAGGCTGCGGATGTTGCGGCGGATGGTTTCTTCGGAAACGCCGAGCCGTTCGGCCAGGAACTGGATGCGGCTCGCGCCGCCGGCAAGGCGCAGCTCCTCCAGAATCTCGCGTTCGCGATGATTGGAAT
>NZ_JAUQTZ010000270.1:0-2339 GCF_059803845.1 Rhizobium sp. UFLA01-1127
CAATGTGCATGTTCAGGCGGTGAAACCAGCCGCACCCACCTTTGCCGCCAAGCCCCCGGTGAAACCCAACGTGGTCAACAATGCCCGGCCACCGGTCAGCAATCAGCCCCGTATTGCGACTGCGCCGCCGCGCCAGGTCAATCCGGCCGCGTCTCAGCCAAGGCCCGTGCCCCCCGCTCCGAAGATGCAGGCTCAACCGAAACCCCAGCCGCAACCGCAGCCGAAGATCGTGCAGCAGCAGGTGAGGAAGCCGCCTCCGCCTCCGCCGCAGAAGCCGCCGGAAAAGAAGAAGTGCGGCGCTGCGGGCCTGCCTGCATGTCACTGACAGGTGATGCCAAATGTTGATCTGGAGGCCCGCTTCGGCGGGCCTTTGCTCGGAATTGTTGCTTCATTGCCTTGTTGAAATCAGGCGGAGCGTTTGGCACTGATGCATCGGATGCCAATCGGCGCTGCCGTGCATCTTGCAGCGGATTGCAGATATATCATCAAGGCGGGAAAACAGATGAGCGACACCATCATACTCGAAACTCCGCGCCTCATTCTGACGATGTGGGACAAGGGCGATGCCGAAGCGATTCAGCAATTGCATTCGACGATCGAAACGACGCGCTATCTATCGGGCGCGGCCCCCTGGACGCTGGAGAAGGCCGAGGAGCGGCTGAAAAGCTGGTTTGCAGAAGAGGCGCGTGATGGCGTGACCAAGTACAAGATGCTGCGGCGTGAGGACGGTCGCTTTATCGGCCGTGCCGGCTTTTCGCGTTTCCAAGAGAGGGGACGGGGCGAGTTCGAGCTTGGTTATTCGCTTCGTCAGGACGCTTGGGGCAACGGTTACGCCACGGAGATCGCCGGCGCGCTCGCGCAGTGGTTTTTCCGTCGCGGTTTTGCCGATCGGTTCATTGCATTCACACATCCGGAAAACATGGCATCGCAGCGAGTTCTCCAAAAAATCGGTATGCAATACGAAGCACCGATCGTAGTCGGCGGCACCCCGGGACTTTGCTTCGGGATGTCGCGCTAGGAGCAGTTACGGGAAAAGTGCACGGCGAATTTTCGACCGGTATGCGCAAAACAGCAAATTGAGCGTTTCCGTGTTTTAAAGAACGGCGGAAACGCTCTGAAAGCGGAAACAGCCTCTTAGCGGATGCGCTTGGCAGCCGGTTCCGGCACGAGTTCGCCGTTCAGACGGCGATCGAGATAGTCCTCGCATTCGCCGAGCAGCGTTTCGACCTGACCGTTGAAGAAATGATTGGCGCCTGGGACGACCTTGTGCGTGATCAGGATGCCCTTCTGCGTCTTCAGCTTCTCGACGAGGCCGTTCACGTCTTTTTCCGGAGCTACCTTGTCGGCGTCGCCGTTGATGATCAGGCCGGACGACGGGCAGGGGGCGAGAAAGGAGAAGTCATAGATGTTCGGCTGCGGCGCGATCGACATGAAACCTTCGATTTCCGGGCGGCGCATCAAGAGCTGCATGCCGATCCAGGCGCCGAAGGAATAGCCAGCAACCCAGCAGCTCTTGGAGTCCGGATGAAGGCTCTGAACCCAGTCTAGAGCGGAGGCTGCATCGGAAAGCTCGCCGGCGCCGTGGTCGAATTCGCCCTGGCTGCGGCCGATACCGCGGAAATTGAACCGGAGGGTCGTGAAGCCGCGCTTCTGGAACATGTAGAAGAGCTGGTAGACCACCTGATTGTTCATCGTGCCGCCAAACTGCGGATGGGGATGAAGGATAATCGCGATCGGGGCGCTCTTTTCCTTGGAGGGCTGATAGCGGCCTTCTAGGCGACCAGCGGGGCCGTTGAAAATTACTTCGGGCATCGATACTCCGGCTCTTCTTTTTCTGCGTTCAAACCCAACGGCACGCAGCAAGTTGACTTGACGAATGCGCTCATCTTTTCTAGAACGCAGTTTAGAACAATTCGAAACTTGATGCGGTGGTCCGCGCGTTGTCTGTGCAACGGTTTGTGGAACGTGTCATAAGGCATGCCCGGCTGAAATTTCAAGGAAAATGAGCCGGCCGCAAAAGCAAAGTCGTGCAGGAAGAAGATTATGGCGGCAACGCGCCTCTATCTCGACTGGAATGCTACCGCACCGCTCCATCCGGCGGCTCGCGAAGCCATGCTGCGTGCGATGGATATTCAAGGCAACCCCAATTCCGTTCACGGCGAAGGTAGGGCAGCGCGCGCAGCTGTCGAGGCCGCACGCCGGCAGGTTGCGGCTCTTACGGGCGCGGAATCTGCTCATGTGATTTTCACCAGTGGCGCCACCGAGGCCGCCAATATGGTGCTGACACCGGAATTCCGGATGGGGCGGACGCCGCTTGCCATTAGCCATCTCTATATATC
>NZ_JAUQTZ010000271.1:0-2292 GCF_059803845.1 Rhizobium sp. UFLA01-1127
ATTCAGGATAATGGTCCGGACAGCGAAAAGCTCTTCTGCGTCTACGTCGCCGTCGGCCAGAAGCGCTCGACCGTTGCTCAGTTCGTCAAGGTGCTCGAAGAGCGCGGCGCCCTGAAGTACTCGATCATCGTTGCGGCAACCGCTTCCGATCCGGCTCCGATGCAGTTCCTGGCTCCGTTTGCCGGCTGCGCCATGGGCGAATACTTCCGTGACAACGCCCAGCATGCCCTGATCGGCTATGACGACCTGTCCAAGCAGGCCGTTGCCTATCGTCAGATGTCGCTGCTGCTGCGCCGCCCGCCGGGCCGCGAAGCTTATCCGGGCGACGTTTTCTATCTGCACTCACGCCTCCTTGAGCGCGCTGCAAAGATGAACGACGAGAAGGGCGCTGGTTCGCTCACCGCTCTCCCGGTCATCGAAACGCAGGGTAACGACGTTTCGGCCTTCATTCCGACCAACGTGATCTCGATCACCGACGGCCAGATCTTCCTCGAAACCGATCTGTTCTATCAGGGTATCCGCCCGGCCGTTAACGTCGGCCTCTCGGTTTCGCGCGTCGGTTCGTCCGCTCAGATCAAGGCGATGAAGCAGGTTGCCGGCTCGATCAAGGGCGAACTTGCCCAGTATCGCGAAATGGCTGCCTTCGCCCAGTTCGGTTCCGACCTCGATGCCGCAACCCAGCGCCTGTTGAACCGCGGTGCTCGCCTGACCGAACTTCTGAAGCAGCCGCAGTTCTCTCCGCTGAAGACGGAAGAGCAGGTTGCGGTGATCTTCGCCGGCGTCAACGGCTACCTCGACAAGCTGCCTGTCAACCAGGTCGGCAAGTTCGAACAGGGTCTGCTGTCGTACCTCCGCTCGGAAGGCAAGGACATTCTCGACACCATCCGTACCGAAAAGGCCATCAGCGACGCGACCAAGGGCAAGCTTACCGCTGCTCTCGACAGCTTCGCCAAGTCTTTCGCATAATCGGGCCAAAGCTCTAGGACGGATCAGGGATGCCTTCACTCAAGGATCTGAAAAACCGGATCGCCTCCGTCAAGGCGACGCAGAAGATCACCAAGGCGATGAAAATGGTCGCCGCGGCGAAGCTTCGGCGCGCGCAGGAGGCGGCCGAGGCCGCCCGGCCTTACTCGCAGCGCATGGCCGCTGTTCTGGCCAACATTTCGGCTGCCGTGAGCGATGCTGACGGCGCGCCGCTGCTGATGACCGGAACTGGCAAGAGCGATGTGCATCTGCTCGTCGTCTGCACGGCCGAACGCGGCCTCTGCGGCGGCTTCAACTCGCAGATCTCGCGCTTCGCCCGTGACCATGCCCGCAAGCTGCTGGCCGAAGGCAAGACGGTGAAGATCTTCACCGTCGGCAAGAAGGGTTATGACGTCCTTCGCCGCGAATATGCATCGCTGATCGTCGAGCGCAAGGAACTGCGCGACGTCAAGCGTATCGGTTTCGACAATGCCGACGCCATCGGCAAGCGCGTCATCGAAATGTTCGAGGCCGGCGAATTCGACGTTTGCACGCTGTTCTATTCCGAATTCAAGTCGGTGATCAGCCAGGTGCCGACGGCACAGCAGCTCATTCCGGCTTCGGCTCCGGCCGTCGTCGAAGAAGATGCAGCCCACAAGGGCGCCGTCTATGAATACGAGCCGGATGCGGCTTCGATCCTCGCGGACCTTATCCCGCGCAACATCTCCGTCCAGATCTTCCGCGCGTTGCTCGAAAACGTTGCCGGCGAGATGGGCGCGAAGATGAGCGCGATGGACAATGCGACGCGCAACGCTGGTGAGATGATCAACAAGCTGACGCTGAACTACAACCGCCAGCGCCAGGCACAGATCACCAAGGAATTGATTGAAATCATTTCGGGCGCGGAAGCGCTCTGAGGTTAGGAAAAGAGGGTAAGAATATGGCTGACGCAGCTACCCCCGCAGGTTCTGTCGGTAAGGTTACGCAGGTTATCGGCGCCGTTGTGGACGTTGCTTTCGACGGCGAACTCCCGGCGATCCTGAACGCGCTTGAAACCGACAACAACGGCAATCGTCTGGTTCTCGAAGTCGCACAGCACCTCGGCGAAAACTCCGTTCGCACGATCGCCATGGACTCGACCGAAGGTCTGGTTCGCGGCCAGCCGGTGAAGGACACGGGCGCACCGATCTCCGTTCCGGTCGGACACGAGACGCTCGGCCGTATCATGAACGTCATCGGCGAACCGGTCGACGAAGCAGGTCCGCTGAACACCGCCAAGAAGCGCGCCATCCACCAGGATGCTCCGTCCTACGTCGAGCAGTCCACGGA
>NZ_JAUQTZ010000272.1:0-2243 GCF_059803845.1 Rhizobium sp. UFLA01-1127
GGCGTATAACCGAGCGCCTTGGCGGCTTCATTTTGGCCGCTATCGACAGCGAGCAGTCCGCCGCGAATGATCTCCGCCATATAGGCCGCCTCATTGAGGCTGAGGGCAAGAAGCGCTGCGACGAAAGCCGTGACGATCGAATTGGTGTCGATGTGGATGGAACCGATATCGATGCTCGGAATGAAAAGCTGGATATTGAACCAGAAGATGATCTGGACCAGCAGCGGCGTGCCGCGGAAGAACCAGATATAAAGGCTTGCGAAACCGGACAGCACCGGATTGGACGCGAGCCGCATCGTGGCGAGAATCGCGCCGGCAACGATGCTGATAATCATCGACAGGACAGTGAAGAGGATAGTCAGCTCGATCCCATCGAGGATCGTCTCGTCGAAGATATATTGAGGTATGGCCGACCAGGCGATGTGACGGCTGGTGGCGACCATGAACACCAGCAATACGACAACGGCGATCAGCACGACCGCGATCATGCGCTGCCCCCAGTTTCGTGCGGGAATGATTTTTTGGGAAGTCATGCGGCTCTCCAATCACCGGCAGTTTTCAGCTCGCCGTCGATATGCGGCACCGGCAAGGTGGCCGGCAGGTCACCGCGGCTGAGCTTGCGGGCGAGCATTATCGCCCCCACCACCGGCGCCTCATTGAGAAGGGTCAGCCTCAGATCAGGCAGACGGTCGCCGAGGGCAGTCTTGAAAGCTGCAAGAAGTCGCGGCTGACGAGCAATGACGCCTCCGCCGGTGACGACATCACCACGCGGCGCACCGCGCTGGATCAATTGCGCCGTTAATGCCGCAAGCGAGACACCGGCATCGACGATGACCTTCTCCGCATAGGCGGAGCCGGCATCGGCCGCCTCGAACACGAGCGGCGCAAACCGGCCTATGCCAGCTGCCGAGCCTATCTTGCCAAGCGCACGCCCTATCTCGATAGGTGATTGAATATCGAGAGCTTCGATGAGGCTCCGGCCGAGCGGGTCAAGCGCTTCACCTTGATCGAGCCCAAAGCGAATGGTCCGAGCAGCCTCCCGTACTAGGCCGCTAGCACTTCCCTCGTCACCAAGATACCAACCCCAACCGCCCGCTGCGATCATTCTTCGCTTGCTATCGCGCGAGACAGCGATTGAACCGGTGCCGCTGATAATGGAAATACCGCTCGTCTTGCCTGCCGCCGGCAAGAGCAATTCGGAGTCGTTGAGAACCAGCACCGTGCCGGGCAAGCGCCGAGCAAGCCGGATCTGCAGAGCTAGCCGATCATCGTCACTGTCACAGCCATGCGCGCCGACCACGGTGATCGTCGGCATGGCGCCTCCCGCTGCGACGATCAGTGAGGCGAGTGCCTCAGCGTCGGCATCTTGGTTGTTCCGTGCCCGCCATGCGGCAGTGTACAAAATCTTCTCGGCAACCCTCTCACCACGCGCCTCAACGAAGAGGTGCGTCTTGGTGCCACCAATATCTATTCCCGCAATCATGCGCGTCCCTTTTCCTTTTGTTAGGCAACTTACCTAATTAAGTGGGACTTTCAAGAGCTTTTCGTGGTCGACTGAGCGACAACGAAATTTCGGGCGAGGGTGTTGCCACACAGGGCCAGAATGCCCTCGCGCGCTTGGCGGCGCCACAAGGAGAGCTGGTGCGCAACACCGTCATGACGGCGCGCGACATCAACAAGACGAACACCAGGTTCAAGGCTTTCCGCCACGATCCGAGCCTTCACATCATCCGGCCAACGCCGGTTACCGAAGATTACGCGGGTATGAGATATTTCCCAGGAACCCTTCCGCCGAAGCTGTCGTTTAGAGACGAGGAGAAGGCCGATGCGATCATCAGTTCCCGTCGTTGTGATTACCGGCGCATCAGCGGGCGTGGGGCGAGCAGTTGTCCGACGCTTCGCTCAAGACCATGCGAAAATCGCCCTCATTGCTCGCGGCGAAGATGGGCTGCGGGCGGCGGCGGAAGAGGTAAGGCATGCTGGCGGCCAAGCCATCATATTGCCGTGCGACGTCTCGGATCACACTGCAATAGAAGCAGCGGCCGATGAAGTGGAAGGAACATTCGGGCCGATCGACATCTGGATCAATGTCGCCTTCGCGGGAATTCTATCGACCTTCATCGACACTGATCCGGAGGATTATAAGCGAGTGACGGAGGTCACATATCTCGGACAGGTCAACGGCACGCGTGCGGCACTGAAAAGGATGCTGCCTCGCAATCGCGGCTCCATCGTTCTTACTG
>NZ_JAUQTZ010000273.1:0-2215 GCF_059803845.1 Rhizobium sp. UFLA01-1127
CAGTGTCGAAGGAGCCCGTATAGGCATAGGGCAGGCCGACCTTTGCCGCGGCTTCAGCAGCAGCACGGATCTCTTCCGGCGACGACATGGTTTCGATCCAGGCGACATCGGCGCCGCCGGCTTGAAGACCCTCGATCTGCTCAACGAAGGCCGCAACCGCGTCTTCATAGGTCAAGGCGCCGAGCGGCATCAGCAGCTCGCCCGTCGGCCCTACCGAGCCGCCGACGATGACCTTGCGGCCGGCCCTGTCGGCAACGGCGCGGGCGATCTCGGCTGCCGTCTTGTTGAGGCTATGCACGCGATCCTGTGCATGGTGAAGCTTCAGGCGATGACGGGTGCCGCCGAAGGTGTTGGTGAGGATGATGTCGGCGCCCGCATCGACGAAGTCCTGATGCAGCTTCGTGATCCGGTCGGGATGCTGTTCGTTCCAGAGTTCGGGTGCTTCGCCGGCCTCAAGGCCCATGGCAAAGAGGTTGGTGCCGGTTGCGCCGTCGGCAAGCAGTACGCCTTTTTCGGCAAGGAGATCGGTCAAGGGATTGATGGCGACTGTCATGGCGTGTCCTCGGATACGTCGAATTCGGATATTAGATGCAGATATAAACATTTCTTTATGTGAACACAACGGCAAGATGACGGCTCCAGCATCGGCGATGCGATCACAAAAAAAGCGCCCCCGGAGGGAGAACCCGGTGAGAGCGCTTTCCTTTTGCGGATGAAAATGTCCTCAGGCGGCTGCCATCTGCGCCGTCTCATGCGATGTCGGCGTGACCATGGCGGCGATGATGCTTTGCAGGTCGATTGCACCGATGGGCCGGCCGCCCGTATCGGTGACGATAGCGCCCGTCTGGCCCGCCTCGGTGATCTGCTTGGCGGCGACTTCCAGCGTCATGTCGCCGGGCACGTGCGCGCCACCCGGCTCGCCCGAAAGCGGCTTCATGATCGTCTGCGTCTGGATGACCCGGCCGCGGTTCACTTCCTTGACGAAGGCGGTGATGTAGTCGTCGGCCGGTTGCAGCACGATCTGCTGGCCGGTTCCCTGCTGTACGACCTTGCCGTCGCGCAGGATCGCGATCTTGTCGCCGAGGCGCAGCGCTTCATCTAGATCGTGAGTAATGAACACCACGGTCTTCTTCAGCTCCTTCTGCAGATCGAGCAGCACGGTCTGCATATCCACGCGGATCAACGGATCGAGCGCCGAATAGGCTTCGTCCATCAGCAGGATATCGGCATCGTTCGTCAGAGCGCGAGCCAGGCCGACGCGCTGCTGCATGCCGCCGGAAAGCTGGTTCGGATAGTGCCGTTCAAAGCCCTTGAGCCCAACGCGCTCGATCCAGTATTGGCCTTTCTTCTCGCTTTCGGAACGGGGAACGCCCTGGATGTCCAGTCCGTAGATCGTGTTCTCGATCACGGTGCGATGCGGCAGAAGCGCGAATTTCTGGAACACCATCGCCGTTTTGTGGCGGCGGAATTCGCGCAGGTCGTTTTCGTTCATCTTGCAGACGTCGACGCCGTCATAGAGCACTTCGCCGACGGTCGGCTCGATCAGCCGGTTGATGTGACGGATCAGCGTCGATTTGCCGGAGCCGGAAAGGCCCATGACGACGGTGATGGCGCCTGCCGGCATATCGATGCTGATATCCTGCAGGCCGAGTACATGCCCATGGACCTCGTTGAGCTCCGCCTTGCTCATGCCGTTTCTGACCTGATCCACATAGTCCCGCCCGTGACGGCCGAAGATCTTGTACAGGCTTTTGATCTGGATCGCGTGACTAGCCATGAATGACCTCCGAGTGCTTCTGGAGCCGTCTGCCATAGGCCTGGCTCGTGCGGTCGAAAATGATGGCGATGGCGACCAGCGCGAAACCGTTGAGAAAGCCGACGGTGAAGAACTGGTTGTTGATCGCCTGCAGCGTGTTCTTGCCGAGCCCGCCGACGCCGACCATGGAGGCGACGACGACCATTGCGAGCGACATCATGATGGTCTGGTTGATGCCGGCCATGATGGTGGGCAATGCGAGCGGAATCTGCACATTGAACAGCTTTTGGCGATGCGACGAGCCGAAGGCATCCGCGGCCTCGAGAACCTCCTTGTCCACGAGGCGGATGCCGAGATTGGTCAGGCGGATCATCGGCGGGACGGCATAGATGACGACGGCGATGAGGCCCGGCACCTTGCCGATGCCGAAGATGACGACGACCGGAATGAGGTAGACGA
>NZ_JAUQTZ010000274.1:0-2102 GCF_059803845.1 Rhizobium sp. UFLA01-1127
GATCCCACCCTGGTCGAGGGTGACGCCGGCTACCTGCCGGAAGCCGTCGCCGCTTCAGATGACGGTCAGCCCTGGCCATCCTGGCGGTTCGGCTACTGACCGCCTTCGATCATCCCTCAACCGAGCCCGGCCATCGCGCCGGGCTTTCTCGTTTCAGGAGCCTGTCATGGCCGATTATTTCACCCATTTCTCGTGCCTGCTCGACGTCGGCACGCCCGAGAACGCCGCCCGCGCGCTCGACCTCTACAATCGCCTGTCCGAGGCTGGCGCATCGGAGGAACCGCCTTCCGAGGGCTTCCTCCTCTCGATCCAGCCGGAGCATGGCAGCACGCAGCTCTGGATGCGCGACGACGTCACCGGCGATCCCGAGCGTCTGATCCAGTTCGTGAAGCGCTGCGCCACAGAGTTCAGCCTGACCGGCCGCTGGGGCTTCCAATATGCCAACGCCTGCTCGAAGCCTCGGCTCGACGGTTTCGGCGGCGGCGCGCATGTCCTTGATCTCGCCACCGGCGAGACCGTGGACTGGATCTATACCGACGGTTGGCTTGCCGAGACCATCTCCGGCGAGGGAGGCCCGCTATGAGCATCCCCTCCTATGCCCGGAGCAATTTCCAGACCCTGCTGCGCGCGGCAGGCGACGGCAATCTTGCCCTCATGGAATGTCTCGACGCGGTGACGGGCGGTCCGCGCTACGTCATCTGCGCCGTGGGGCGGGACGATGGCGACTGCGTCTTCACGCCCTTCGGCCATCTCGCCGACGGCAATCCCTATGACGCCTATCTGCCGCCCGATCCCGACGATCCCGAAGGCTTCGTGCGCCCCGAGGCGGGAGAAGCGTCATGACCGACATCGACGCCATCTTCGCGGCGGATCGCCAGCATCCGCCGCGCGAACGGTCTCTGCCCTGGCTGGAATCCAGGGATGGCATCACCGTCGTCATCGAACCCAGGCCGCATTGGGCCGCCGACATGCGGGCCTTCCGATCCGAAGCCCGCGAATATTGCGCCTATGCCGATTGGGCGGCGAACGGCGCCCGCGCCAGGTTCTTCGGCCATATCGACACCTGCGGCGATGACCTGATCCGCAAAGCCCGCGCGCTCGTCGCCGGCGAGATCGTCGACGGACATTGGAACTGATCCTCGGAAAAGCGCCCCACCTCATGGTCGGGCGCTTTTTCCATGCCAGCGTCCCGAGAGTGAGAGGGCGGCTGGGACGGGTTTGAGCCGGTGCGGTCGAGAGAGAGCGCCGCGCGGCTCGTCCGTTCTCCGCTCTCCTTAAGGCTCACATCATGACCCTGATTTCCGCATCCGCGGCGGCACCCGCCACCGCGCCGCTTCCGCTTGTTCTCAACTCTGATCCTTCCGCTGCCATCTTCGCGGCGGCCGGCTTGTTGCTGCCCCGTCTCGAACGCGGTGAGCGCGTCGATGCCGCGACCTTGCGCGCGGCGATGGAGTCTGCCTTCGGCGCTTCCGACGCGACCGGCGCCTGGGACTGGAAGACGGCCTATGACGCCTGCGAGGCCGCGACCGTCCTGTTCCTGCGCAAATACGGACGTGCGCTTTTCCGAAAAGCCGGGACTCCGGCTGCACGGCTTTCCGCGCTGACGAAGATCGCCGGCCTCCTGCCGACGCATACGCGGCGCTCGGCCGAGAGCCAGGCTTTCCAGCAATTCTCGACGCCGATCCCGCTCGGCCTGGTCGCAGCGCACGCCGCCGCCATCACCCCGGCCGACCGGGTGCTCGAACCCTCGGCGGGCACGGGCCAGCTTGCCATCCTCGCCGACATCGCTGGCAGCGCGCTCGTCCTCAACGAGCTGGCTGACGCGCGCGCCGGTCTGCTGTCGCTTCTCTTTCCGGCCATCTCCGTCACCCGCTTCGACGCGGCGCAGATCGACGATCATCTCGATCCCGCCGTCACGCCCAGCGTCGCGCTGATGAATCCGCCGTTCTCGGCCATGGCCAATGTCGAGGGCCGCGTGGCCGACACCACTTATCGCCACGTCTCCTCGGCGCTGGCGCGTCTCGCTCCCGGCGGGCGACTGGTGACGATCACCGGCGCCAGCTTCGCGCCCGACAGTCCGGCTTGGAGCGACGCCTTCGTCC
>NZ_JAUQTZ010000275.1:0-2074 GCF_059803845.1 Rhizobium sp. UFLA01-1127
ACCCTCCAACGCCCATGCGTGTGATGTCTTGCGGAGTCGGTCGTTCGCCGGCTAATATGCGGTCCAGCACCCAGTCGAACCCATTCTCCTTCGGGCTGCGCGCGCATCCTGGCGCCCCGACGACATGAACATCGCCGACCCTACCGAGCACCAAGAGATTACCGGGATCGACGGGCATACCGACCTGAATGATCTCGCCGCCGGCAAGCCGGATCGCTTCCGGTATGACGTCGCCGGCATCGATGACCGCCGAAGCGCCAAAGACAATCACCAGCTTCGGCATCCGGTCAGGTGCTGCCAGCGCACGACGGATCGCATCGGCAACATCGGCCGCCTTATGGGCAACACGCTCCTCCCGCTGCAGCACGCTGCCCGAAGGACGCAGCCGCTGCGAAAGGATGCGTGCCGTCTTGTCCATGACCGAGGCCTTCAGCGACGGCAATTCCGTTGCGACGAGCGAAACGGCATGAGGCAAAAACGGCCTGACCTCGAAAACCGGCATGCGCCGCAGAATTTCGACGCCTGCCGCCACTTTCGCCCCGGAAACCGCAAGCGGGATAATCTTGAAGGTCGCCACCATGTCGCCCGATCGCACCGGCACGTGGTCGGCGAGACAGGCAAGAGTGATCGCCGGATCGAGATTGTTGATCCGATCGACCGCCGCACGGTCTGCAACGAACAGGCCGTCAACGGCGCTGTAAACATTTACCCGTCCCGTCGCCGCTTCGGAGAAAGTCAGGTGGTCGGGCGCGATCGCACGCGCCAGCTGCTCGGCGGCCTCGTCCTCCATAAGATCGCCGGGCTCGATGCGCGCGGCGATGACACGCGCGATCCCGGCAGCCGTCAAACGGGCTATATCGCCGCGTTCCAGCTTATGCCCCTTGGAAAAATTGCCATCGGCCAGCCGAACGGAATGCGCGAGAACCGCGCCTTCCGCCTCCGCCGTCAAGAATTCGCCGAAGATCATGGATGGCTGCCTTTTGGCGCTGACACATCCCGCCCGCGAAGCGAGCCGATGATTTCAGCCAGGATGGCGACTGCAATTTCTGCCGGGCTTGCGGCGCCGATGGGAAGCCCGATCGGAGCATGGATGCGAGCAAGTTCCGTGTCATCCAAACCTTCCCGCCTCAACCGCTCCAGGCGACCGGCATGCGTCTTGCGGCTGCCGAGCGCGCCGACGTAGAAACAGCCTGTCCTCAACGCCTGCAGAATCGGTTCGTCGTCGATCTTCGGATCGTGTGTCACGGCAACCAGCGCCATGTAGCTGTCGAGCGGCCGCTCCCTCAGCGCATCCAAGGGCCAATCGGCAATCAGGTCAATGCCTTCGAAGCGTTCTGGGGTCGCAAAGGCAGTGCGCGGGTCGATGATCGTTACGTCGAATCCCGCAAGCGCGGCCATCCGCGCCAGAATCTGGCTGATATGCACGGCGCCGATGATGACGATACGCGGCGGCGGCAAATGAACATTGAAGAACAGACTCTGTCCGTCGGTCTCAAGCGCTGCGGACTTGCCCGAGCGAAACGCCGATGCCGCGGCATCGGCCAAAGCGCCTTCCAGCCCATCGCCTTCGACGATGAGCCGATCCGGCCCTCCGGAAAGATCGGTGACGAGGATCACCGCCTGCCGCCTGCGCCGCATGTCATTCAACCGCGCCAGTATCTGACGGTCCATCAGGCCAGCCTTTCCACATAGACGCGGATACGGCCGCCGCAGGAAAGGCCGACCCGCCACGCCGTCTCGTCGGCAACGCCGAATTCCAGCATGCGCGATTTGCCCGTTTCGATGACGTCGAGCGCCTCGGTGATGACGGCGCCCTCCACGCAGCCGCCGGAAACGGACCCATGGAAATTTCCCTCGCCGTCGATGACGAGATGACTGCCGGATGGTCGTGGTGCCGAACCCCAGGTATCGACAACGGTCGCCATGGCCACGCTGCGGCCCGCCGACACCCATTCCTCCGCAATCACGAGCGGATCCAGACTTTCGGGTATATCTGACATCAGAGCCTCATCATTTGCCGAGAAACCGCCTGGGATCATGGATATCCGCGCGGCGGGCGGTGAGAGCCGATACG
>NZ_JAUQTZ010000276.1:0-2066 GCF_059803845.1 Rhizobium sp. UFLA01-1127
GGTGTGAAGGGGGTGGCATTCGTCGAGGCTTGTGTCGCTTCCTCGAAGCGCAACGGCGCCTGGGTCAAGCTCTAATTATTAGCGAGGCCCGAGGCGGTGCAACCGCCGCGGGCCTTTTTCTTCAGGCCGCGATGTCGCGCTTGCGCTCTGTCAAAGCATCCACGCTCAGGGGGGCGCCGGCACCGACCGGAAACAGGAAGAAGATGGCGGAGACGTTCTCGGCGACCGGGAAATGCAGCACCTTCTGCGTTCCGCAGCTGAACGGTACCAGCGAGGCGACGACGCGCAGGGGGCTCAGCAGATCGGGTGGACAGCGTCGAGCGCACGGATCATTCGTATCCTTTCGTTGTCAGGTTTGAATGCTGCCCCCGATCGACTACGTCGAAAAGGCAAGTCACGACCGTTGACATTGCTGTTATCGAGGCGTGCGAAGAGTGTCGCTGCCACCGGCGGAATTCTCCGAGGTGCCACCCAGCCGGCTTGGTTCGTCGGCACCTGCAACGTTGCAGTTTTCCTGCGTGGCCCCTGTACTTTGAGGGGCGGCTTGGTTAAACCGCAGCCAACGAAGCCATAACAGACAGGATTTTCATCATGATCGATCCGAAGCTTCTTGCCGAGCGCTTCCCCGGCGACTTCACATTCGGCGTTGCCACCGCCGCCTTTCAGATCGAAGGCGCCACCAAGGCCGACGGCCGCAAGCCATCCATATGGGATGCCTTCGCCAACATGCCCGGCCGCGTCTATCAGCGCAACAATGGCGATGTCGCCTGCGATCACTATAACCGTCTGGAGCAGGATCTCGATCTGATCAAGGAGATGGGCGTCGAGGCCTATCGCTTCTCGATCGCCTGGCCGCGCGTCATTCCAGAAGGCACCGGCCCGGTGAACGAGGCCGGCCTCGATTTCTACGATCGCCTGGTCGACGGCTGCAAGGCGCGCGGCATCAAGACCTTCGCGACCCTCTATCATTGGGATCTGCCGCTCGCGCTTGCCGGCGATGGCGGCTGGACGGCGCGCTCGACCGCGCATGCCTTCCAGCGCTATGCCAAGACGGTCATGGCTCGCCTTGGCGACCGTCTGGATTCCGTTGCCACCTTCAACGAGCCTTGGTGCATCGTCTGGCTGAGCCATCTCTACGGCGTTCATGCGCCGGGCGAGCGCAATATGCAGGCCGCACTCTACGCGATGCACTATATGAACCTCGCTCATGGTCTCGGCGTCGAAGCGATCCGCTCCGTCGCGCCGAAGGTGCCTGTCGGCATCGTGCTCAATGCCGCCTCCATTCTGCCGGGCTCCGGCCGCGCGGAAGATCTGGCCGCCGCCGAACGCGCGCATCAGTTCCACAATGGCGCCTTCTTCGATCCGATCTTCAAGGGCGAATATCTGAAGGAGTTCGTCGAGGCGCTTGGCGACCGCATGCCCGTCATCGAGGACGGCGATCTCAAGACCATCAACCAGAAGCTCGATTGGTGGGGTCTGAATTACTATATGCCGATGCGCGTCTCCGACGATGTATCCAAGAGCGGCGATTTCCCCTGGACGAAGGAAGCGCCGCCGGTGAGCGACGTCAAGACGGATATCGGCTGGGAGGTCTATTCGCCAGGCCTGAAGCACGTCGTCGAGGACCTCAACAAGCGCTACGAACTGCCGGAGTGCTACATCACCGAAAACGGCGCCTGCTACAATATGGGCGTCGTCAAGGGCGAGGTCGATGACCAGCCGCGGCTCGACTACTATGCAGAGCATCTCGGTGTCGTCGCCGATCTCATCAAGGACGGCTATCCGATGCGCGGCTATTTTGCCTGGAGCCTGATGGACAATTTCGAATGGGCGGAAGGCTATCGTATGCGTTTCGGCCTCGTGCATGTCGATTACGAGACACAGGTGCGCACCATCAAGAAGAGCGGCAAATGGTACAGGGAGCTTGCCTCACAGTTCCCGAAGGGCAATCACAAGCCGGTCTGATGCGGGCTTTGCCTCGCTCTTGAGGGGGAGGTCGCGCGGAACGCGCGGGTTGGGGTGGTTTCCGTGTTCGCAACGGTCACCCCAACCCGGACCTCCGGTCC
>NZ_JAUQTZ010000277.1:0-2029 GCF_059803845.1 Rhizobium sp. UFLA01-1127
GGCGACAAGGCCATGGCTGTGGCAATCCTCATTGGGATGGGCGCAGGCGACGAAGGAATTGATGCTCTCGAGCCGGTGCACGACGCCGTATTCCAAGAGCTTGTCCAGCGCGCGATAGACCTGCAGCGGTGCGCGAAAACCCTGATCGCGCAGCTTGTCGAGAATGGTATAGGCGCTGAGCGGCGCTTCCGCCTTGGTCAGAACATCGAAAACGAGGGACTGGTTCTTGGTGAGCATCGGAGTGGTCATGATGACTGTCCTCTCTGTTGCGCCGCTGGCGTGCCGGCCCTACGAACAAGGGGCAGCAGACTGATGATAAACAAGACGAGCGCCGCGACGACGATGGAAGGTCCGGACGGCGTGTCATAGCGCAGCGATCCGAAAAGACCTCCGAAGACGGCGATGGCGCCGAGCAGCGAAGCGAAAATCGCCATTGTTTCCGGAGTGGCGGCAAAGCGGCGCGCCGTGGCGGCGGGAATGATCAGCAGCGCCGTGATGAGGAGGATACCGACGATCTTCATGGCAATCGCGATCACCACGGCCATCAGCAGCATGAAGAGCAGCCTCGCGCGCTCCGGCCTCAACCCTTCCGCCTCGGCGAGTTCAGGGTTGACGGTCGAGGCCAGGAGCGGCCGCCAAAGCCAGGCGATCGCAGCCAATACGAAAATGCCTCCGCCCCAGATCACCGCAATATCGGACTGGCTGACGGCCAGAATATCGCCGAAGAGGAAGGCGATGAGATCGATCCTCACCCAGCTCATGAAGGCCACGATGACAAGGCCGATCGCCAGCGTCGCATGTGAGAGAATGCCGAGCAGCGCGTCGGCCGACAGCGCCTGGCGCCGCTGCAGGAAAAGCAGCAGGACCGATACCAGCACCGCGACTGCAAAGACCGAGAGCGTCAAATTGAGCTGGAAAAGCAGCGACAGCGCCACGCCGAGCAGCGCCGAGTGCGAGATCGTATCGCCGAAATAGGCCATGCGACGCCAGATGATGAAGCAGCCAAGCGGCCCGGTGGTCAGCGCCAGCCCGACGCCGGCCACAACCGCGCGCAGGAAGAAATCGTCAAACATGGCGCTCTCCCTCGGCATGAGGGTGTTCGTGATCATGGTGGTGATGATCGTCATGCTCGTGGTGATGACCATCGTCGGCACGACAATGATCCGTTATCGAGCCGTCCGAGTGCTGCACCCTGCCATCGGGCAGATGCGTGTGATCGTGATGATGGCTGTAGATCGCCAGGGATTGTGCCGCCCGCGTACCGAACAGCCTCACATATTCCGGGCTCTGGCTGACGGTCTGCGGCGTGCCCCGGCAGCAGACATGGCCGTTCAGGCAAACCACCGTATCCGTTGCGGCCATGACCACATGCAAATCATGCGAAATCAGCAGGATACCGCAGCCCTGCGAATTGCGGATCGATTTGATAAGATCATAAAGAGCGATCTCGCCGCTGAAATCCACGCCCTGCACGGGCTCGTCCAGCACAAGCAGGTCGGGCTTGCGGGCAATGGCGCGCGCCAGCAGCGCCCGCTGGAATTCGCCGCCGGAAAGATGCTGCACCTCGGCCTTCGCGAGATGGGCAATGCCGACCGCTTCCAAAGCCGCGGTAAGCTCACGCTCCGGCAATGGTCCCGTCAGCGTCATCAGTCGCTGCACGCTGAGCGGCAAGGTCCAATCGATGGCAAGCTTTTGCGGCACATAGCCGACCTTCAGGCCGGAAACGCGATTGACGTGTCCCTCGTCGGGCTTCAATACGCCGATCGCCGTTTTGGCGCTGGTGGATTTGCCGGAACCGTTCGGGCCGATCAGGGTGACGATCTCCCCGCGGCTCACGGAAAAATCGACGCCGCGTACCAGCCAGCGGCCGTCGCGGCGGACGCCGACATCATGGAGCGACACGAGCGGTCCGCTCTTGCTGTCGATGGAAGGAAGCATGAAATTTCCAATTGCACTATTGCGTCATGCTATCGCACACGTTATAGCATTACGCAATTGATGTAATAACATAACAGACCCATTCAAGGGC
>NZ_JAUQTZ010000278.1:0-1986 GCF_059803845.1 Rhizobium sp. UFLA01-1127
GCCCAGCGTGTTCCGCAGCACGGCGACGTTGACGAGTGCCCACGGCTCCTTGACTCTTGGAACGCTATTAGACAACGTGAGGTAAACGTACCGTCGTCATTGCGCTGGAGTTCGGATAGTTGACCGCGAGCATACCAGGGCGCATTGGAACGCGGCAGTGATGCAAGCGCCGGGTTCAAAAGGTTCGCCGGGAGAGTAAAATCATAGTCGTATCTATCAGTCCGAACGAGAACCCGGTCTCCCGCTGCGTTAAGCCTGATCGTGTCGATATCCTCCTTTGCAACCATCGGATATTCTGGATACTCGGGAACCAGAAGACAAAAGACCAACAGCAGCGCCGACAGGAATAGACCGGCAAGCAAGAAATGCCTCTTGGTCTTCATCGCCATACTCCGTCAAAACCTATTTTAGGGTTTCAAGACTGCAACGCCATTTGTAAATTTTCATGAACTGGCATTGAACCACGATGCCGACTTATACGTTCACCGCATTGTTGCCACCAAATCTGTACCACTTACGAAGAAGATGGGACCTGAAGCAAATTTTCTCGCGTGGCCGAACTGCTGGCTAGTTGCGACCGTTGAAGCGTTTACGCTTGGCGAGACTGAAAGATGTTATCCCCCAGCCGCGTCTTGACGCTGTCGGCGCATTTGGCGATACCGTTCCCAAGATATTTTGATTGGGCCGATGAGTGAACAAATCTTGAGCCTTGCCGAAAGCCTCAAAGACAGAGCGCGTGCTGCGCTGGGTCAGCGCAATCTTGTCCTTGTCGGGCTGATGGGGGTTGGGAAGTCTTCGATCGGCCGGCCCGTTGCACACCAACTCGGCATCCCTTTTGTTGATACGGATGTCGAGATCGAGCGCGTCTCGCGCATGACGATCACCGAACTGTTTGCTGCCCATGGCGAGGTGGAGTTCCGGGCGCTGGAAACGCGCGTCATCGAGCGGCTCCTCAAGGGCGGCCCGCGTGTCGTTTCGACAGGGGGCGGCGCATTCATCAACGAAAGTACGCGCATGCATGTCAAGCGCGGTAGCCTTTCCGTTTGGTTGAAGGCCGATCTCGACGTCCTATGGGACCGGGTAAACAAACATCACGAACGGCCGCTGCTCAAAACCGAGGATCCGAAACAGACCCTCGAGAACCTGATGAATGCGCGCTATCCGATCTATGCGGAAGCCGATCTGACGGTTCCCTCTCGCGACGTCGGCAAGGACATCATGGTCAAGGACGTCCTCACCGCTATCGCCGAGGGAAGGGCGGCAGAAAGCAAAATGCCGTGACTACACATCGGTCCAACCACCCGTGCCGAAGGTGAACGTATCTTTCGACGGAAGGGTTGCGTGGCTGCGCCGATCAGGGAATGACGTGTAATCAGGATCAACGCGTTTTGAAACTGAACAGTCGGACATATGACCGCAGCCGTTCCTCAGAAAAATCGACGAAGCCGCTTGCGCTGGGACCGGTCCACATATGAACAGGATTGCTCCATTGCTGGCACCGTGAGGGCACATCGCTGGTGAGCCCGAACTTCGCTTTGGATTGCGATCTTATTAATCGAATTTCTGCAGAAAGATCGATAGAAGCCGTTGCATTGCATGCCCATCTATCAAGGCCGTCAATGCCACAGTTCAACAAGAAAGTACCAATTATGATGTTCTACCGAACCACGCGGTTGATGCTTTGCAGCGCTGCCATCCTGTCTTTCGCCAGCTCGGCCTTCGCGCTCGACGGCAATGATCTGCTGAAGAAGATCAACGACGTCTACGGCCAGCAGGGCGGTTCGATTGCTGCCACAGGCATCGACGTCGACGGCAGCACGGTGACGCTGAAGGGCGCAAGCTTCAAGGCGGCCGGCATGGACGACGGCATTCCGCTTGGGGACATTACTCTGGACGGCGTCGAGGAAAACAATGGCGGCTACAAGATCGGCGAAATCGATTTCGACGATGTCGATTTCGAAAAGGACGGCGCCGCGGTTTCCGCCA
>NZ_JAUQTZ010000279.1:0-1952 GCF_059803845.1 Rhizobium sp. UFLA01-1127
CGGCAAGGATGTGACCAGCGAGGACGTTGGCCGCATCATGGCGCAGGAAATCGCCAAGGTACTGAAGCCGGTCGCAAAGCCTCTTCAGCTCGATCTCAGCCACAAGCCGCATGTCATTCTCGTGGTCGGCGTCAACGGCACCGGAAAGACGACGACGATCGGCAAGCTCGCGGCGAAGCTCTCCGGCGCCGGATTGAAGGTCATGGTCGCCGCAGGCGATACGTTCCGTGCCGCCGCCATCGAGCAGTTGAAGATCTGGGCAGAGCGCACCAAGTCGGAGTTCATCGGGACGAAGCTCGGCGCGGACGCTGCCGGCCTTGCCTTCGATGCTTTCCAGCAGGCCAAGGCGAACAAGAGCGACGTTTTGATCATCGATACGGCCGGCCGCCTGCAGAACAAGGCGGAGCTGATGGCCGAGCTTGAGAAGATCGTGCGCGTGCTCGGCAAGCTCGATCCGGATGCGCCGCATACCGTGCTGCAGACACTCGATGCCACCACGGGCCAGAATGCCTTGAACCAGGTGGAAATCTTCCGCAACGTCGCAGGCGTCAACGGGCTGATTATGACGAAGCTTGACGGCACGGCGCGCGGCGGCATTCTCGTCGCCATCTCGGCCAAGCACAAGCTGCCGGTCTATTTCATCGGCGTCGGCGAAGGTGTAGACGATCTGGAGCCGTTCGAGGCCGAGGATTTCGCCAACGCGATCGCAGGCACCGGAAACGGCCAATGAACGACAAAAACGAGTACGACGACAGGGAAAGTGCCGCAATGACGACCAGTGACCGCGATCTCGCCCCCAGCGCCGCCGACAAGCATCATCCCCTATTGAAGCTGGTGCTGGAACTCGGGCCTTTGCTGGTATTCTTCTTCGGCAATCTGCGCGGTGACTGGCTGGTGCAGCATTTTCCGCAGCTGGCAGCGCTCGGCGGCCCCCTCTTCGTGGCCACCGGCCTGTTCATGGCCGCAACGGTGATCTCGCTCGTCGTCTCGAAGGTCATGCTCGGCCATCTGCCGCTGATGCCCTTCGTCTCCGGCATCGTGGTCGTGATCTTCGGCGCGCTCGGCATCTATCTGCAGAACGAAACCTTCATCAAGATGAAGCCGACCATCGTCAACGCGCTGTTCGGCGTCGCGCTGCTTGGCGGCCTCGCCTTCGGCAAGTCGCTGCTCGGCTATGTCTTCAACGCCGCTTTCCAGCTGGATGCCGAGGGCTGGCGTAAGCTGACGCTGCGCTGGGGCATTTTCTTCTTCGTTCTTGCCGTCCTCAACGAAATCGTCTGGCGCGGCTCGAACTGGCTTTACCTTCCCGACGCCAAGGCGGCGGATGATCTCTGGGTCAACTTCAAGGTCTGGGGAACGATGCCGATCACCATCCTCTTCACCCTGTCGCAGATGCCGTTGATCATGAAGCATACGGTCGAACAGCCTGCGGAAAATGGGAAATGACCGAAGCAGCCGATAGCCGAAGCCGCCGCCAGCAACAGAGCTTCTGGTTCGTCGCCTGCGCGCTCGTCCTGCTCGTGCAGATCGTGGCGGAGCATCTGATGGGCCGCGTGGCGATCTGCACCTGTGGCTACGTCAAACTGTTCGAGCCGGTGGTGAAATCCAGCGGCAATTCGCAGCATATCGCGGATTGGTATACACCGTCGCACATCATCCACGGCTTCCTTTTCTTCGGGCTCACGCATCTCATCATGCGCGGCAAGCCGCTGTCGATGCGCCTCTTCGTTGCCATGCTGATCGAATCCGGCTGGGAGATCCTGGAGAATTCCCCGATCATCATCAACCGCTACCGCGCGACAACGATCTCGCTCGACTATGTCGGCGACAGCATCCTCAATTCGGCGATGGACGCGGTGTTCATGGTCGTCGGCTTCCTGCTCGCCTGGCGTGCGCCGGTGCTGGTGACGGTCGCCATCGCCATCTTCTTCGAGCTGCTCACGGGCTATCTG
>NZ_JAUQTZ010000027.1:0-57330 GCF_059803845.1 Rhizobium sp. UFLA01-1127
GCGAAAGCGAGCGGTACCGATAGGATTGCGCCGAGGATAAAGGATGTGGCGACGAGTTTGACGGTAATTCCCAGACCATGCAGAAGCCTGGGTCCGTAGGTTTGGAGCTTGTCGACGTCCCAGCCGAAGACGATCATCGCCAGCAGCGAAATGCCGAGAATGGCCCAAAGGGTCAGAAAGAAATAACCGGCGATGCGCGCCTTGGACAGCTTTCTGACCGTCTTCGGCGGTGCCGGTTGTGCCGCGATCAGAACTTCGGCATGGCTCATCGATGGATCTCCGCACGTTTAGCCCATCGATCGAGATAGAAAAGGCCGACTGAGGAAATGACGGCGAGCGTCAGATAGAAAAGGCAGGCGATGGAATAGAAGGTGAAGGGCGCCTTGGTGGCGCGCACGGCGATGCCGGTCTGGCGGATGATGTCGGCAAGGCCGATGATGGACACGTAGGACGTATCCTTCAGCAGGTTCATCCAAAGGTTCCCGAGGTTCGGCAAGGAAATGCGCACGAGTTGCGGTACGATGATAAGCCGCATGGTCCGCGCCCGATGAAATCCAAGGGCATCGCCCGCTTCGTACTGGCCTTTGGGAATGGCTTTGAACGCAGAGAGGAGGACTTCCGAGCAGTAGGCGGAAAAGACGATTGCCAACGCCACCATGCCGGCAGCGAACGCATTGATCTCGACGGGGCCATCGTAGCCGAATTTGGCAAGCAGCGATTGCAGGAGGATCTGCATGCCGTAGTAAATGATGAAAAGCGTCAGCAGTTCCGGCAGGCCGCGGAAAATCGTCGTGAAAACACCTGCCGCAAGCCGTAACGGCCTTTCTTCGGATTGCTGCGCAAGGGCGACAAAGAAACCGATGACTATGCCGAGCGGCAACGTCAGGACCGAGACGGCTATGGTTATCTTCAATCCGCCGGCCAGCTCGTCGCCCCAGCCCGTGTCGCCGCAAGCGAGCATGGTGTCCGGGCGGAACATGCTGAACACGGTGAACAGTCCCGCGGGACCGCACAATGGATCAAAAATCGTACTCAACCAGGTCCACAAGGAACCAAGGGCGGAAAACAATCCGCTCATGCTGCATTTCCCCTAGCGGCTTTTGCCGCGTTTCTGCTTATAATCTTCTCGTTGTCAAACAAAAACGGCGGAAGGGCAAGCTTCCGCCGTCGTCTTTCCTAGAGTTTTTCCGCTTTTCCTCGGATCGCGAAAATGCTCTATCCCTTTGTTTTCACGCAATTCCGGACGGAAAACCGCTACGCACTTTTCCTGGAATTGCTTTAGGGAATCGACGGGCGATCACTCGCCGTAGACGTCGAAATCGAAATACTTGTCCTGAATCTTCTTGTAGGTGCCGTTGGTGCGGATTGCAGCGATCGCGGCGTTCAGCTTATCCTTAAGAGCCGTATCGCCCTTGCGGACAGCGATGCCGGCGCCGGCGCCGTTGATGACCGGATCGATCTTCAGCGTTCCCAGCATCTTGCAGCAGTTGCCCGCATCGGACTTTACCCATTCCGACAGCACGACCACATCGTCGATGGCGGCGTCGATGCGGCCATTGCTGAGGTCGAGCTTGTATTCGTCGGCCGACGGATAAAGCTTCAGCTCGGCATCCTTCAGGTGCGCCGAGGCGTAGTTCGCGTGCGTCGTGGACGACTGGGCGCCAATCGTCTTGCCCTTCAGAGCTTCGTCGGTGGCTTCCTTGAGGGTGGAGTCCTTCGGAACGGCGATGGCCGGCGGCGTATTGTAGTACTTCTTGGTGAAGTCGACGATCTTCTCACGCTCGGGCGTGATCGACATCGAAGAAACGATCGCGTCGAACTTCTTGGCCTGCAGGGCCGGAATGATGCCGTCGAAATCCTGGTTCACGAAGGTGCACTTGACCTTCATCTGATCGCAAAGCGCGTTGGCTATATCGATGTCGAAGCCGACGAACTTGCCGCCGGCATCGAGTGATTCGAACGGCGGGTAGGTCGCGTCGGTGCCGATGACGAGCGTGTCGCCGTCGGCGAGCGCCGCGCCAGCGACGAGCGACATCGCGGCGAAGGACGCGGCAGCAAGAAGACGAGTGGAGATGCGCATATTGACCCTCTCTGTTGGTGCCGCCAGCTCATTATTGTTTCTTGGCAGACGGCTCGAATGGAGCGGGCCGATGGCCCGCCGTGCGGCGATATTCGTACTTTTTTTTCGGAAATTGCAACTGGAATTACGAGGGCAGTCGCCTTTGCGCAATCCAGCGGCAACGAAAACGCGCCAAAGAGAAAGCTGAACGAAAGCTATCCGTTACGTTCAGCCGGGGTTAATTGCGGCAATCTCATAGTTTGGGAACATATAGCGGCTTGCCGCGATTCAGCCTCACGAGAACCGAAAATTGGTCGGGATCTTGAGGCATCGCCTTGCCTGCTGAGATTCGCAATTCGGCAGACGAAGATCATTAGAGGAGACCCATATGGGAAAGCGATCCAGACTATTTGCCAGCGCCGCGTTTCCGCTGCTTTCGTTATCGCTCGCATTCGAGCCGGCAGCAGCAGCGGCGCTTCGTGAACAGCCCATCGCACCGCTAGACAGTGGCATCGGCGGTGCCGCCACGACTGGCGCACGCGCAAGTTTCGAGGTGGCGCAGCAGGAAGCCCCGGCCGCACAGCCGGACGAAGAGCAGCTCAAGCACAAGAAGCCCGCCGAGGGGCAGCCGCAGGGCGGGAAACATCAAGGCGAGCCGGCACCCCAGGGCGGCGCCGAGCAGCAGCATCAGATGAAGCAGGCGGCACCGGAAGCCGAACCGCAGCAGAAGCCGGCAAAGCAGCCGCCGGAAGCGCAGCCGCCCAAGGCGCAGCATCAGCAGCCTGCCGAGCAGGAGCAGCCGAAACCCCAGCGTCAGCAGCCGGCCGCTGAAGCTCAGCCGGAGCCGAAAAAGCAGCATCAGCAACCGGCCGAGGCTCCGCAGGCTCAGCCCGAAGCCAAGCCGCTGCCGAAGGCCGCCGCTCCCGAGGCGGCACCCGAAACGCCGCAGCCCAAACACAATGCGCAGCAGCCCGCCCAGCAACCGCCCAAGCAGCCGGAAGCAAAGCAGCCCGCCGCGCCGCAGCCAAAGGTGGAGCAGCAGCAGCCCGCAGTAGAATCGCAGCCGCAGGTCAAGCCCGAACCGAAGGCGCAACAGCCGGTACCGGCTCAGAAGGAAGCGCAGCCTCAGCAGAACGCTCATCCCAAGCAGCAGGGCCAGACGCAGGCCCCGGCCCAGCAACCGGCCGTACAGCCGCAAGCGCCTGCCGGCGAGCCGACGCAGGGCCATAAGGCTCAGCCGGGCACGCAAGCGCAGCCGGGGACGCAGGTCCAGCCTGAAGCTCAGCCGGCAACACCAGCAACGCCTGGCGCCCAGCAGGGGCAGAAGCCAGGCGTAGGGCAGACGCATGGCAAGCAGCCGCAGACTGAGCAGCCTGGCGCCAATCCGCAGCAGCCGGCCCAGAAGGGCGAGCCGCAGGCGCAGCCCCCACAAGCCGGCAGCAATCAAGCGGCGCCGCAGCCCGGCAAGCAGCAGCCGGCAAACGGTGCTGCCGCACCGGCTCAGGGCAACGCAGTGCCCGCACCGGCCAACGGCACCGGCCAGCAGGCCGGCGAAATTCAGGTGCCTCCGGCCGAGCAGGTCTCGCCGCAGGAACTGGAGCGCCGCAAGAAGGTCGCCGAGAATCCAGCCACCGCCAGCGGCCCGGTCATCCTACCTGTGGCAAACGGCAGCGCGGTTCTGGACAGCCAGAAGGATGCGGTTCGCCGGGGCGAGCATCTGAACAACGGACAGAACCCCGCTGTGCCGGGCGCCCAGGGCGGCCGCGGACAGGTGGGTCAGGGACAGCCGAACGGGCAGGTTCAGAATGCCCCGGCCCAACAGCCGCCGCCGGCTTACACCAAGCCGCCGACTTCCGACGCCGAGGCGCAGCGCGCGGCTGCCGGCGGCCAGCCGCAACCTCCGGTCAAAATGGAAGCCGTGACCAGCGAGCAGGGGCGCCGGATCGATCGCCGGCCGGATTTTGTCCCTCCGCAGGGAACGACGATCCAAACGGTCATCAACCAGGACAATCGTACGGTCGTGAATGTCGACAATACCTATGTCGTTCGCCATGACGATAGCGATCGTTTCATTCGTGGCGGCGAGCAGCCGATCTATGAACAGCTGCCGCGCGACCGCTACCGCGAGACGATCGATCAGCCCGACGGCGATCGCATCGTAACGATCCGCAACCGCTATGGCGACATCATCCAGCGTTCGCGCATCGATGGCAGCGGCCGCGAATACGTGCTGTTCTATTCGCCGGAACTGGAAAATCGGCCTGACAATGACGACTATTACCGCGATCCGGGCGAGGATCTGCCGCCGATGCGCCTGCTCATTCCGTTGAGCCAGTACATCATCGATACGGCTTCGAACCGCAACGCGGATTACTATGACTTCCTGCGCGAGCCGCCGGTCGAGCCGGTCGAGCGCATCTATTCGGTCAACGAAGTCCGTTACTCGGCTCGTATCCGCGACAAGATCCGCCGTATCGACCTCGACACGATCACTTTCGCAACGGGCAGCGCCGACATTCCGATGTCGCAGGCCAGCACGCTGCGCGGTGTTGCCGACGGCATGTCGAAGATCATCAAGCGCGATCCGACCGAAACCTTCCTCATCGAGGGCCATACGGATGCGGTCGGCTCGGCCCAGAGCAACCTGATCCTGTCGGACCAGCGCGCGGAATCGGTCGCCAACGTGCTGACGGATGTCTATGGCATTCCGGCTGCAAACCTGGTTACGCAGGGCTATGGCGAGCAGTATCTCAAGGTGAATACGCTCGGACCGTCGCAGGAAAACCGGCGCGTAACGATCCGCCGCATCACACCGCTGGTGCGGCCGGTTGCCTCCAATCAGTAAGCGGCAGGTTACCCTGTCCAATGGCCGCCGGGAAACCGGCGGCCTTCTATTTTGCCGGTTTGCCAAGACCGACCGTGGCGGTGATGAAATCGGCGATAGCAAAAGTGTCGTCGAGATCGAAAACGGAAAGCGAGCCGGCATCATCAACCGAATGGTCAGCGGCGATGGCGACGATATGCGGATCATCCGGAGCGAGCGGTTCGCGCTTGGCCGCTTCCAATCGACGGGCCTCGATCTTCGGTATGGGTTCGCGCTTGTATCCTTCGATCAAGACGAGATCGCAAGGGGCGAGGCGCGCCAGTATCTCTTCGAAACTCGGTTCTGGGTTGCCGCGTAATTCATGCATGATGGCGTAGCGCGTGCCGGAAACGATCGTGACCTCGTGCGCTCCGGCCTCGCGATGACGAAAGCTGTCGGCGCCGACCTTGTCGATATCGAAATCATGATGCGCATGCTTAATGGTCGAGATGCGATAGCCGCGCTGGGTGAACTCCGCGACCAGCCGTACGGCAAGTCCCGTCTTACCGGAATTCTTCCAGCCGGCAATGCCGAAGATCCTGGGACGAGATTTCGTCATGACATGCTTTCCGTTGCCGCCAGCCATTTTTCCGCTTCGAGCAGGTCTGCAGGCGTATTGATGTTGAAAAAGGGATCGAGAGGTCCGATCGGTGTCGTGACCGGGGGGAAATCCACGCGCCGAACGTGATGGCGAGCGAGAAAATCCGTGACACGCCGTTTTTCGTCCGAGACGATCCAGCCTTCAAGATCTGTGGCGATGGAAAGCGGCCAGAGACCGAAGACGGGATGGTCACGATCAAGGGATGCGGCGATCGCGATTTCATCGGCACCTTCTACGGGATGCGCCAATCGCGCGATGAGATCGGGAGGGAAGAAAGGGCTATCTATGGGGATCGTGGCGACGTGCGAGGCCCGCGGGTAACGCGACTGGGTGTCCTGCATCGCGGCGAGTACGCCTGCAAGTGGCCCCAGCCTGCCGGGAATCCTGTCCGGAACCAGCATCATGCCCATGGTATCCGGCCAATCGGCATCCGCGTTGAGAGCGATCGGCCACGTCTGCCGCTGCGCAATACGGGCAGCGATGCGGGCGAGCAGGCTTTCGTTGCCGAGCAAGGAAAAAGCCTTGTTCGAGCCCATGCGGCTCGAACGGCCGCCCGCAAGCAGAACGACGGGAACGTCTTCGGGATCGACGATGAAGCCTTGCATGGTTGCGACCTCAGGCGGGAACGCGTTGCTTTGATTCCTGCGCGACGGGCTCGGCCCTTCGCCGTTTGCTTTCCCGATAGAAGGTATAGATGCCGGAAGCGATGACAATGGCCGCGCCGAGGAGCGACCATCGATCCGGCATCTCGCCGAAGGCAACCAGGCCCAGCAAGGCAGACCAGATGAGGCTCAGATAGCGGAACGGTGCCACGAAGGAGATTTCGCCGGTGCGCATCGCCAGAATCACCATCTGATAGCCGATCAGCACGAGCACGGAAGCTGCCAGGATCTGCATGAACGAAGCCGAGCTCACCGGATGCCATCCCCCGAAAGGAATAATGCACAAGGCGCCGAAGATGGATATGGATATGGCGGTGCAGAGCGTGACCATCAGCGATGGCACATCCTTGCCGATGCAGCGTGTCGAGAGATCCCGGGCGGCGGTTGCGAACATGCAGGCGATAACGAGAAGGGCTGCCGTCGTGAAGCCTTCCGGACCCGGCCGGATGATGATCAGTACGCCGATGAACCCGACGGCGATGGCCGTCCATCGCCGCCATCCCACAGGCTCCTTCAGGAAAATCATGGCGCCAAGCGTCACGGCAAGGGGAACGGCCTGCTGGATGGCGGAGGCGTTGGCGATAGGCATCATTCCAAGAGCGGTGATGTAGGTTGCCGCGGCTATTGCTTCGCAGGCGATGCGCAGCGCGATCGCCGGCTGCAGGATGACCCTCCAGGAGCGCAGGGCACCCATCCTGCGCGCAAGAAGATAGACGAAAAGGGACGTAAACACGCCACGGATGAAGATGATTTCTCCGGCATTCATCGAGGCAATGACCGATTTGGACAAAGCGTCGCTGCAGGAGAAACCCGCCATGGATGTCGCCATGAAGAGCGCACCCTGCGTATTCTTGGTCAGTCGCATAAAAAAATGAGTCCCCCGGATCTGTCGATCTGGATTAACGCCGTTTCCCGCAAATTGGAATCACTTGTGATTTCGCTGCGGCCGAATTCGATTGTGCGATGCGATAGAATTGTTGCGATCGGCATCGGTTTTTCGCGCCTCGGTCGCAGAATGATACGCCGGTTGCAAGTTTTTTGCCGATAAAGCAGGCTTTTAGGTGAGCAATTAATTCTTATTCAATCTTATTTCCCGAGGCTCGCTGTGGTTTTGCATGAGGCAGAAGCACCTACCGCAGCGCAGCAGGAATGACGATCCCGCCTTCGCTGGAGATTTTCGTAATCCAGTCGAGGCGCCCATGTTTTTCATTGATCGTCTTCTGCAAGGCCGCAGGATTGTCACCAAGGTACTGATTTTTGTGGTGCCGCTGGTGGTCCTCATCGCCGGTGTCGGCCTCGTGGGCTATCACACGGCGAATATTTTGAACGGTCATATGACTGTGACGCGCGCCACGATCGAGAATATCAGCGACTTTGAAAACCTGCAGGCAGCCCTGCAGGAGTTCACGGCTTCCCCTTCGGACGATACGCGCAAGGGACTTGCGGAAAAGATCGATGCGCAGGAGCAAGGCGTGCGTCGGCTGAGCGGGCTGCTGAGCGACGAACAGCGTGCCAAGATCGTTGCGGTCAGCGAGCTTGCTTCTAAGATGCGCGCGCAGCAGGCGACGCTCTGGGCCATCAGGCAGAAGCAGGATAGCGACGTCGAAACCATCCAGAAGGCGGTGCAAAGCATTGGGGCGACCGCCAAGGCGGCCGGCAAGCAGATCGACATCATTCGCAAGGAATTCGGCGACAAGGAAACCTTTGCCAAGGAGCTGCTTTACGATGCCGCTGCTTACAAGGGCCTGTCGGAGAAGATGAGCAATCTGCGTATCCAGGTGCAAATGGCCGCCGATTCCACAGAGGAGATTTCGGATGCGCGCACTTACGCCGATGCCATTCTCAAGCAGGTAACGGTTTCCAAGGCGCTGGTCTCCAAGCGCGGCGCCAGCCTTGTTGCCAATGCCTCCGATGCTGCCGACAAGCTCGATGCGGTCCTGAAGGGTTCAGGGACGCCCGACCAGAAGGTCGAAGCAATGGGTCCGGTCCTGCAGAGCTTCGTGAAGATCGAAGGCGAAATGACCCTTCAGTCGGCCAAGAACAGCGATACGGCCGCCGACCGCTTCGTCAGCCTGGATAAGATCATCGACGGTCAGAAGGAGCTTCTGGATCACGTCGATCAGGCACTTGGCCTCGTGGACCGCCTGACGCTGCATGCCTCGCGCATGGAAAACGTCCGCGATGCGGCTTCGCGCGATCCCGTGCTTGCGGACCTCAAGGATTTGCAGACCGTTGCGGCCAGAATTTCGGAACTTGGCCAAACGAATGCGACCATGCGTGATTTCGCGGCTCACATGAAGCCGCTGATCGATGGCTTGACCAGCGGATCGGCTGATTTGCTGCAAACGGCGGCCGATTGGAAAACAACGCGTATTCGGTCCAACGGATTGCTCGCCGATGCCATGACCTCGCTGCGCAGCTTCGTCGCCCAGGCACAGGAGCTCGGAAAGGAAGACAGCGAGCGCTCGGCGAATGTCTCGGTCATTGCCATGATCGTCGGCACGCTGCTTGCCATCGTCGGCGGCCTGATGCTGGTGGAAACCCTGCGCGCTCCGCTGAAGCGCGTTACCGAAATCATGACGCGCCTTGCAAGCGGCGATCTGGAAGTGGCGATCGACGGCCGCAATCGCGGCGACGAAATTGGCGACATGGTGCGCTCCGTCAGCGTCTTCCGCGATGCCGCGCTTGAAAACGTCCGGCTCGAGCGCGAGGCTGAAAGCGCCCGCGCGCTCTCCGAAGAGGATGCGTCCCGCCGCGCAGCCGAACGCGCCCGTATCGAGGCCGAACAGAAGCAGGCGCTCAATGCGCTGGCGGATGTTCTGGCCAAGCTTGCCGACGGCAATCTGGAAGAGGGCATGCGCGAGGATCTGTCCGCGGACTTCGTGGAAATGGCCTTTACCTATAATCATGCCGTTGAAGCCCTTCGCGAGACCTTGACCGACGTTCGCTACACGGCGGAAGAAATCAAGGGTGGCACCGGCAACCTTGCCATGTCCGCCGACGACCTCGCACGGCGTACCGAACAGCAGGCGGCCGCGCTCGAAGAAAGCTCTCGTGCGCTGCGTCGCTTGAGCGACGTCGTGCGTTCGACCGCCGATCGCGCCCGGCAGACGGCAAGTTCCGTCAACGAGACGCAGGCCTATGCGACGCAATCAGGCGAAGTGGTTGCCAAGGCTGTGGGCGCCATGAGCGAAATCAACCGCTCGTCCGAGAAAATCGCCACGATCATCGGCGTTATCGACGAGATCGCTTTCCAGACCAATCTGCTGGCGCTGAATGCCGGCGTCGAGGCTGCCCGTGCCGGCGAGGCAGGGCGCGGCTTTGCCGTCGTTGCTCAGGAGGTGCGCGAGCTGGCACAGCGCTGTGCCAATGCGGCGAAGGAAATCAAGGGCCTGATTTCGGCAAGTTCCGCCCAGGTGCAGAACGGTGTCCATCTGGTCGAGCAGACCGGTGCGGCGCTTACGGAGATCATCAACCACGTCACCGGCGTCCAGAGGCTCGTTGCGGACATTTCTTCGGCGACGACCGAACAGTCGACCGGTATCGAGGAAGTGACCCGTGCCGTTTCCGAAGTCGAGCTGATTACGCAGCGCAATGCCGCGATGGTCGAGGAGAACAATGCCGAGATCCATGGTCTGCGCCAGCGTGTCGACATGCTGTCCGAGAAGATCGATCGCTTCCGCACCGGCGACGGCGAGATGGACTATGCAGATTACGGCAATACGGGTACGCGCCATCGCGCCGCTTGAGACATAGGCTTTGCCGGATTGTCAAACAATGGGCGCGAGGTTTCTGCCTCGCGCCCATTGTTTTTCTGAGGAAACAATATCAGCCGCCGGTCACGCTCATGTGGCGCGCCACTGCTGGCCGGTTGTGCGTGCGGTCGATGATGAAGTCATGGCCTTTCGGCTTGCGGGTAATCGCTTCGTCGATCGCAGCCCGGAGCAGGTCATCGTTCTCGCTGGCGCGCAACGCCGTGCGCAGGTCTGCCGCATCGTTCTGTCCAAGGCACATATAGAGCGTGCCTGTACAGGTGAGCCGCACGCGGTTGCAGCTCTCGCAGAAATTGTGGGTCATCGGCGTAATGAAGCCCAGTCGGCCGCCGGTTTCGGCGACTTCCACATAGCGGGCAGGGCCGCCCGTCCTGAAGGGGATGTCGGTCAGCGTGAACTGACGATCGAGATCGGCCCGCAGCTCGGAGAGCGGCAGATACTGATCGGTGCGATCCTCTTCGATCTCGCCCATGGGCATGGTTTCGATGACGGTCAGGTCCATGCCGCGGCCGTGAGCGAAACGCAGCAGTTCCGGAATTTCGGCCTCGTTGAAGCCCTTGAGCGCGACGGCATTCAGCTTGATCTTTAGGCCGGCTCTCTGCGCGGCATCGATGCCCTCCATCACCTTGGAGAAATCGCCCCAGCGCGTGATGGTTCGGAACTTGTCGGGATCGAGCGTGTCGAGGGAGACGTTGATGCGTCTGACGCCGCAATCGTAAAGTTCGTCGGCGTGGCGGGCCAGCTGCGATCCGTTGGTGGTCAGGGTCAGTTCGTCAAGTTCGCCATTTCCGATATGCTTGCCGAGTTCGCGAACGAGGAACATGATGTTCTTGCGCACCAGGGGCTCGCCGCCGGTGAGCCTGATCTTGCGCACGCCCTTGGCGATAAAGGCGGAACAGAGCCGATGGAGTTCTTCGAGCGTCAGAAGATCCTTCTTGGGCAGAAAGGTCATGTTCTCCGCCATGCAGTAGGTGCAGCGGAAATCGCAGCGGTCCGTGACCGAAACACGCAAATAGGTGACAGCGCGCCCGAAAGGGTCGATCATGGGAGCAGCATGCGCCTGAACCGGCGATGCGTTGCCTAAGCTGCCGACGATACTGTTCACTCGTGCCTCCGTTAGACTCTAATGTGGGCATAGGCGATTGTTGCGTCAAGGAAAATGCTTTTCGATTACACTTGCGCGTGAACGAACGGCGGCATAATTCTCGGAAGAACACTGAAAGGCATGGGAAAATCGATGGGCGACGTTTGGCCAACCGAATTGCGGGTATCGAAGGATCGCCGTCATGTCGTGGTGACATTCGACGATGGCGCGAGCTTCGATTTGCCGGCGGAAATGCTGCGGGTGCTCTCGCCTTCCGCCGAGGTGCAGGGGCATGGGCCGGGCCAGAAAGTTACCGTACCTGGCAAGCGCAATGTCGGCATCGTGTCGATGACGCCGACCGGCAATTATGCCGTGCGTATCGGTTTCGACGACATGCACGATACCGGTATTTTCACATGGTCCTATCTGCACGAACTCGGCGAAAAGGGCGGTGAGCTTTTTGCGGCCTATGAAGCCGAATTGAAGGAAAAGGGTCTCAGTCGCGACCCGACGGGAAGGCCGCATTAGCACGGCCTCGACGAACGAAAGAAGGGCGTAGGCATGATCCTTGCGGGTAGGGAAAATTGGCTTCGCGCCAAGGGCAGCAAGAACGAGAGCAAGGTTTCCTTCGTTGAGCTGTTTTTCGATCTGGTGTTCGTTTTCTCGATTTCGCAGCTTGCCCATACCTTGGCGGAGCATTTCACTCCGCTGGGCGGGCTGGAAGCCGTCATGCTGATCTTTGCGGTATGGTGGGTATGGGTCTTTACCGCATGGGTCACGAACTGGCTCGATCCGGACCGCATGCCGGTGCGCATCATGCTGTTCACGCTGATGTTTGCGGGGCTCATCCTCTCGGCCTCGATCCCTGAGGCTTTCGGCGAGAAGGCCATCTATTTTGCCGGCGCCTATGTCTTCATGCAGGTCGGGCGGTCGCTGTTTACCGTTTATGCCCTTAAAAACGCGAGCGTGGCCAACCATCGCAATTTCCTTCGCATCACCAGCTGGCTCGTCCTGTCCGGTGTCTTCTGGATCGCAGGCGCGCTGATGGAAGGCGGGATGCGGGTCATCTTTTGGCTGGTGGCGCTCGTTATCGAGTATTCAGCTCCGGCACTCGGCTTCAGGGTCCCCGGCCTCGGCAAATCGACGACGGCGGACTGGAACGTATCGGGCGCCCATCTGGCCGAGCGTTGTGCGCTGTTCATCATCATTTGCCTCGGCGAGGCCGTTCTGCAGGCCGGCAAGACCTTTGCCGAGCAGCCGGTGACGCCGCTGATCGTCGCAGTATTCATTACCGCTTTTGTCGGCACGGTTGCCCTCTGGTGGATCTACTTTCAGTTCGGCCATGAAAGGGCGGCGCATCGCATCGAACACGACGATGCGCCCGGAAGCCTTGCGCGGCAGGCATTCACCTATGCGCATATTCCGATTCTGGCCGGCATCATCCTGAGCGTCGTCGGCGATGAATTCCTCTTTGCGCATCCTCACGATGCCGCCGACATGCGTATCGCGGCAGCTCTTCTCGGCGGCCCTGCGGTCTTTCTGCTCGGAAATCTCTGGTTCAAGGGAGTGACGACCGGCCGCCCGCCGCTGTCGCACATGGTGGGGCTCGCCGGGCTCGCGCTGCTGCTGCTTACCCTGCCTATGGTCATGGTCTACCAGCTCGGCATTCTCGCCACGGCCGTACTTCTCGTCGTTGCCATATGGGAGTTTGCCTCTTTGAACCGGGTCGTTCCTTCGGCTCGTTCTGCCGGCGATCACTGATCGCCGACAGGTTCCAGCGGTTCGCGCTCCTCCTGCATGAGGAGGCTGACGACGCGCTCCATATGCTCAGCAATCGACTCGCACTCCTCGATCGGCGCGTCCGAGAGAGTCCGATCGATCAAGGCGGTCTGGATGGCCATGGCTTCTTCCGTTACCCGCCGGCCCTCCTCGGTCAGATAAAGCCGCAACACGCGCTTGTCCTGTTTGTCGCCGCGCCGTTCGATCAGGCCGCGTTTTTCCATCTGCGGCAGCAGCATGCTCATATTGGAACGGCCGACCAGCAGCTTGCGGGCGAGTTCCTGCTGGGAAATGCCTTCGAAGCGAAACAGATTGACCAGAATGTCGAGATGCGGCGACTTGATATCGAGATGCGCCAATGAACGGGCCAGCGATTGCTGCATGAGTTGGCAGGCGCGCGCAACGGCGATCCAGCTTCGAAAACGCGGATGGTCCCAGGGAAGGGATTGATTTTTATTCATCGTTGTACTTTATTGTTCATAGTTGAACATTATTGGATTCCCACTATGCCATCCTTTGCGCTCAAGGTCACCCGGTCGGGTCTGTCCGGTCTTGGAAGGCTGTCTCCCCAGCTTGCCGGCAAGGCAGCATTTCGAATTTTCTGCCTGACGCCCTCGCGTCGCCCACGCGGCACCAAGGCCAGAGCAGCCTATATGGAGGGCAGGGGACGGCTTCTTGCGGCAGAGCAGGTCATGCTGCCGTTTCCGGGCGGTCGCGCCATGGCCTACCGCTTCAACGGCGGCGCGAAAGGGCCGCGAAAGCGCTATCTCGTCGTACATGGCTGGGGCTCCAGCAGCGAATATATGTCCGAGTTGACGGCGTTCCTTGCGGAAGGCGGAGCGGAAGTCATCTCGCTCGATCTTCCAGGCCACGGCCGCTCCGGCGGGTGGTTCCTGAATATACGTCTGGCCGTTTCCGCCATCGCGGCCGCGTCGGCCCGGTTCGGTGTCTTCGATGCCGCAATCGGGCATTCCTTCGGCGGAGCGTCTCTGGCGCTGGCGTCTGCGAGCTTTTTGCCCGATGTCGATCCGTTTCGTCCGGGCAAACTGGTGCTGATCGGCGCGCCGAGCGCGATGGGGTGGCTGTTCAAGGATTTCGGCCGAGTGATGGGCCTTGGACCGGCGACCCAGGCCGCCTTGGAAGACGAGGTTCGCCGGGTGACAGGCAGAACGCTTGCTTCCTACGACCAGAAGCGCGGCATGCTCGACGCGCGCCGGCCGGTGCTCGTCATCCACGCCGAGGACGACAAGGAGGTCCATGCCGATCACGCGCGCGCCTATGCCGCGGAGGGATCGCACGTGCGTCTTTTCTGGGCCAATGGCTTCGGGCACCGGCGCATCGTTACCGCTCTCCCGGTGTTCGAGACGATCGGTGCCTTTCTGTCTGAGCCCGTGGACGCGGAAAATCCGCTCGAAAACGGCGAGGGGACGGTGCTATCGTTTTATCGAACCCCGTTGCGGCGCACATCATAGCAAAGACTGCGTTGTGCAGGCTTCGGGGCAGATCACCATAGCCATAAGGAAGCGCGAGGCAGCATGCGTATCGTTACGTCGGTCGAGGAATTGAAAGAGCTCTACGGCGGGGCGGGTGAGGCCTCGATAACCAAGGTGACGAGCGTGCTGACACCGTTTTATCGCCAGATGATCGAAGCATCACCATTCCTGGCGCTGGCGACGGTGGGGCCGGAGGGGCTGGATTGCTCACCGCGCGGTCACCGGGGCGGCGTCGTTCGCGTGGCGGATGAAAAGACGCTGCATCTGCCGGATTGGCGCGGCAACAACCGCGTCGATTCGCTTGCGAA
The DNA here is from genome assembly GCF_059803845.1 of Rhizobium sp. UFLA01-1127. Lineage (NCBI taxonomy): Bacteria > Pseudomonadati > Pseudomonadota > Alphaproteobacteria > Hyphomicrobiales > Rhizobiaceae > Rhizobium > Rhizobium sp. UFLA01-1127. Next base: position 14,623 of record NZ_JAUQTZ010000027.1, read on the forward strand.
TATCGTGCGCGATCCACGCATAGCGCTGATGTTCCTCGTTCCTGGGTCGAACACGACGATGCGGCTCAATGGCCGAGCGGTCGTCTCCATCGAGCCTGCCTTGCTGGACAGCTTCGAGATGGATGGCAAGCATCCGCGTTGCGTTATCGTGATTACGGTAGAGGAGGTTTATTTCCAGTGCGCGCGGGCGGTGATGCGGGCCGAACTTTGGAATGCCGAGCGGTTCGCCGATCCGGCAAACCTGCCGAGCCCAGGAATGATGCTCAAGGCCGCGAGAGGCGATTTCGATCAGGAGGCCTATGATCGCGAATGGCCGGCGCGGGCCGCCAAGACGCTCTGGTAAGCAAGCCGCCGGCATGCCTGGGAAAGCAGCGCCGGCGGTTGGTCGGCTCCGTTTCTAATTCTTGTAGATGAGCCAACTTTTGGTGAAATCCTTCTGCAAGCCCTCCTGATAGACGCTGCTGCAGTTGCGACCGGCATTTTTCGCGCAATAGAGTGCAAGGTCGGCCTTGTTGTACAGTTCGCCGGAGTCCCTGGCTTGCGACGCCATGCAGATACCCAGCGACACGGTAACCGGACCATAATCGACCTTGGTGCGGGAATTCTTGAACGGCGTCACCTCCAGCGTATGGCGGATTCGTTCGCAGACATTCGTGACATCTTCGACGTTGGTTGCTTCCAGAATCAATGCAAACTCCTCGCCGCCGACACGGGCGATGAAGACATCGCTCCGGAGATTGGCGCGGATGATGGAGGCAACGGTCGCGAGAATCTTGTCGCCGACCGGATGGCCGAACGTATCGTTGATCCTCTTGAAGTGATCGATGTCGGCCAGCACCAGCGCCGTTGTCGGCCGGGTCAACTCGTTGTCGAAGATGGAGATCAGGCGGTCTTCGAAAGCGCGGCGATTGGAAAGCCGGGTCAGGGCATCGGTGTTGGCAATGCGCTTGTATTCGTCCAGTTCCTTGCGGACCAGGTCCATTTCCTCGCTGCGCTGTGCGACGTTCTCGACGGTCTTTTCGCCGTGAGCCATGGTATCGCCGGTGGCAGTGGCGAGTATATCGATGGCGCTGCGCAGCAACTCGGCGCTGTGGTGGTTTCTGAAGCTTATGCTTTCGCAAGTCTCGCCGAGCAGGCGGTTGTAGCTCTGGAGTGTCGTCTGTTCCTGGCGCAATGCGCGCAGGACGGCATCCAGCTCGATGGAAAGGCGTGCATGTGCGTCATCGAAGACGCGGCCCGCGTGATGCGGAAAGTATTTGGCGCCGATCGCGTCCAGTTCCTCCTGCGTAGCGCGCTTGCCGAGAGCTGCCAGCTCACGCGTGAGAGCCGGATTGGAGCCGATATAGGCTTCGTAGAATAGCTCATAATTTCGCGGAATAGGTGCGATCCCCATGGATCGCATCGCGTAGGTAATCTGCCCTGCCACGTCGGGAATTTGCGCCTTGGGCGCAATCGCCGTACTCATAGGTGAGCTCCGTAACATGTATTGGTTAAATTCATTCTTTACTTACGCAAAGAATCTTTGAGAAAATATTAAGAGTTTAATTATGGAAAATCGATGCAATGTAAAGCTTTTATTTAAAAAGCTTGCACTCGAAGTATATTTTACAGAAGAAGGCGCCAACGGCGCCTTCGTTTGAGTCAAATGACCGGCGTTATCTTATCCTAGGTTGAGCTCCTGGAAGAAATCGTTGCCCTTGTCGTCGATGACGATGAAGGCAGGGAAATCCTCCACTTCGATCTTCCATACGGCTTCCATGCCGAGCTCCGGATATTCCAGCACCTCGACCTTCTTGATGCAGTCCTGCGCAAGACGGGCTGCCGGGCCGCCGATGGAGCCGAGATAGAAGCCGCCATATGTCTTGCAGGCTTCGCGCACGGCACGCGAGCGGTTGCCCTTTGCCAGCATGACCATGGAGCCGCCGAAGGACTGGAACTGGTCGACATAGCTGTCCATGCGGCCGGCGGTCGTCGGGCCGAACGAGCCGGAGGCGTAGCCGGCCGGCGTCTTTGCCGGACCGGCGTAATAGACCGGATGGTTCTTCAGGTAGTCCGGCATGCCTTCGCCCTTTTCCAGGCGTTCGCGGATCTTGGCATGTGCGAGGTCGCGCGCGACGATGATGGTGCCGGTGAGCGACAGACGCGTCTTGACCGGATGTTGCGACAGCTCGGCCAGGATATCGGCCATTGGCCGATTGAGATCGATGCGCACCATCGATTCGGAGAGCTTCGCCTCGTCGATCTCGGGCATGTACTTGGACGGATCGGTCTCGAGCTGCTCGATGAAGATGCCGTCGCGCGTGATCTTGCCCTTGGCCTGGCGGTCGGCGGAGCAGGAAACGCCGAGGCCGATCGGCAGCGAGGCACCGTGGCGGGGCAGGCGGATGACGCGAACGTCATGGCAGAAATACTTGCCGCCGAACTGCGCGCCGACGCCCAGGCTCTGCGTGAGCTTGTGGATTTCCTTTTCCATTTCGATGTCCCGGAAGGCATGCCCGCTTTCGGAGCCTTCCGTGGGGAGACAGTCGAGATACCGCGTCGAGGCAAGTTTGACCGTCTTCAGGTTCATCTCCGCCGACGTGCCGCCGATGACGATGGCAAGATGGTAGGGGGGGCAAGCTGCCGTGCCGAGCGTCAGGATCTTCTCTTTCAGGAAATCCAGCATGCGGTCATGCGTCAGGAGAGAGGGCGTACCCTGGTAGAGGAAAGTCTTGTTGGCCGAGCCGCCGCCCTTGGCGACAAAGAGGAATTCGTAGGCGTCGGTGCCTTCCTCGTAGATGTCGATCTGTGCCGGCAGATTGTTCCTGGTATTCTTTTCCTCGAACATCTTGATCGGCGCGAGCTGCGAATAGCGCAGGTTCTTCTTCTCGTAGGCGTCGAGCACGCCCTTGGCGATCGCGCTGCTGTCGCCGCCTTCGGTCCAGACGCGGCGGCCCTTCTTGGCCATGACGATCGCCGTGCCGGTGTCCTGGCACATGGGAAGCACGCCGCCGGCGGCGATATTGGCGTTTTTCAGCAGATCGTAGGCGACAAAGCGGTCATTATCGGTGGCTTCCGGGTCTTCGAGGATCGAGGCGAGCTGTTTCAGATGGCCGGGGCGCAGCAGATGGTTGATATCGGCAAAGGCCGTTTCGGCGAGCAGGCGGATGCCTTCGGGATCGACGGTCAGGATTTCCTGACCCTTGAAGGTGTCGACCGCGACATAATCGCCGGAAATCTTGCGATAGGGGGTGGCGTCGTCGCCAAGGGGAAACAGATCGTCAGCCATATGGGAAACCTTTCAAGCCGGATGCGCGGGAAGATGTTTGGAGACGATCTAAATCCGGCTCGAGTCAAAAGCAATTGTTTGGCTGCGATGTCGAAATTTCAAAATGGGAGATTGTCGACGGGGATGCGCAGGACGGGTGAGTCTTTTGATGCTGAAGCCCTGTGCCCGGCCCCTCACCCTAGCCCTCTCCCCGCTTGCAGGGAGAGGGAACTTGTTCCGGATTTGCAGCATCGACTGAAGCTGCTGATCTTGCACGATAAACTCCCTCTCCCCGCAGGAGCGGGGAGAGGGGCCATGCACATGGCTGCGGCATCGGAGGATTATACCCGGCGATCGCTGAAGGAGGAACTTACTTCGGTCCGATCATCGTTTCCGGGCGGACGATGACGTCATATTCTTCCGAAGACACCAGTCCACTTGCCAGGGCTTCTTCCTTCAGCGTCGTGCCGTTCTTGTGGGCCGTCTTGGCGATCTTGGCCGCATTGTCGTAGCCGATCTTCGGTGCCAATGCGGTGACCAGCATCAGCGAGCGTTCGAGACCGGCCTTAATATTGTCCTCGCGAGCTTCGATGCCGAAGACGCAATTATCGGTGAAGGAGATTGCGGCATCGCCGAGCAATTGCACCGACTGCAGGAAATTATAGGCCATCATCGGATTGTAGACATTGAGCTCGAAATGGCCCTGGCTGCCGGCGAAGGTGAGCGCGGCATTGTTGCCGAAGACGTGAATGCAGACCTGCGTCAGCGCCTCGCACTGGGTCGGATTGACCTTGCCCGGCATGATCGACGAACCGGGTTCGTTTTCCGGCAGTGCCAGTTCGCCGAGACCGGAACGAGGGCCGGAACCGAGCAGGCGGATGTCATTGGCGATCTTGAAGAGGGCGGCGGCGGCGGCGTTGACGGCGCCATGGCTGAAAACCATGGAATCATGCGCGGCCAGCGCCTCGAATTTGTTTGGGGCGGTGACGAAAGGCAGGCCGGTGATTTCCGCGATCTCGTCGGCGACCTTTTCGGCAAAGCCGATCGGCGCATTGAGGCCGGTTCCGACCGCCGTGCCGCCCTGTGCGAGCTCGCAAAGGCCCGGCAGCGTCAGCTCGATGCGCTTGATCGAGGAGGCGACCTGCGCCGCGTAGCCCGAAAATTCCTGACCGAGCGTCAGCGGCGTCGCATCCTGCGTATGAGTGCGGCCGATCTTGATGATGTGGGCGAAGTCCGCGACCTTCTTTTCCAGGGCTGCGTGCAGGTGCCGCAGGGCCGGCAGCAGATGATGAACGATCTGCTCGGCGCAGGCGATGTGCATGGCCGTGGGGTACGTGTCGTTCGACGATTGGCTCATGTTGACGTGGTCGTTCGGGTGAACCGGCTTCTTCGAGCCCATGACGCCGCCGAGCATCTCGATCGCCCGATTCGAGATCACCTCATTGGCGTTCATGTTGGACTGCGTGCCCGAGCCCGTCTGCCAGACGACGAGAGGAAAATGATCGTCGAGCTTGCCGTCGATGACTTCCTGTGCCGCGGCGACGATCGCCTTGCCGAGGGTGGGGTCCAGCTGGCCGAGCTCCATATTGGCGCGCGCCGCTGCCTGCTTGACGATGCCGAGGGCGCGGACGATCGATAGCGGCTGCTTTTCCCAGCCGATCTTGAAATTGCCGAGGGAGCGCTGCGCCTGCGCGCCCCAATAGCGGTCGCTGGCGACTTCGATCGGGCCAAAAGTATCGGTTTCGCGGCGGTTGGACGTCATGTTCCGGATCCTGCTTTCCATTGAGACGGATAGCAGTCATATAAGTCCGAACGACCCGCATGAAAACGTCAAGGCGTCACTTCATGATTATAAAAATCATGTTTTTGGCTCCGCCCGGCGTGCTCTTTTTAACACGCCGCGCATATATTCGCGGAGCTGCATTTTCGGCGCTAAAAAAGCCCACGAAATTTCAATAAAGGATTAACCAATAATTTCATAATTTTGTGTGAACTGAAGCGCGGAAAATGCCGCTGCTTCGTGATGTGAAGCCGGGGCATTGAACGAAAGGCGGGGTCTCGCCGTTTTCATAATAGTAGGTATACGATGTCCTGGACATCGCGGCCGAGTTGAAAACAGCCCCGTCCGGCTCGAAGTTACCGCACGATACAGGGACCCGATTAAAGAATGAAACTTGCAGCCAAAGCCACAGCCTCCGTCCTGGCTCTTTCCTGTTGCCTTTCCACCGCCGGCGCCACCTCCGCCGGCGCCATGACCCTTATGGATTTTATCCGTGGCGGCCAGGGGCGTCAGCAGAGCACTCAGCTTTCGGCCCCGGTTTCCGCCAATCCGGCGCAGACGCTGGATCCCGGGCAGTCGTTGGGAGAGCCGCCGCGTGCCAAGACACCGATGCCGACGGTCGATGCGCCGAAATACTATACTTATAAAGCGGACGCGATGCGTCTGGTTTCTACTGCGCATTTTGCCGATCCGGTGGTAACCGGCGCCGTTGCCGATGCTTCACCGGCGCCGATTGCGGTCGATACCGAGGCTTCGCAGCGTCGCTACCTGGCGGACGCGCGCGTCATGGCGACCAATGATATCGCCAAGGTGATCGAGACCTATTACGCCGATCAAACCAAGCCGCTTCTCTGGGTTGCCGATCACGCTGTCAGCGACAAGGCGAAAGCGGCCATGGGCGTTCTCGCCGACGCCGCTTCCGTCGGCCTCGATCCCGCCGATTATGCGGTGACGCCGCCAAGCGCCGATACCGCAAGTGCCGACCCGGTCATGCGCGACCGCGCCCTCATGCAATTCGAGCTGGCGCTGTCGAGCAAGGTGCTGATGTTCGTTCAGGATACGGTTCGCGGCCGGCTAGACCCGAACAAGATCTCCGGCTATCACGATTTCAAGCGCAAGGACGTCAATCTGACGGCAACTCTGGATGTACTGCGCGCCAGCACCGATGCTGCTGCCTATCTCAACAGCCGCGACCCGTCCAACCAGCAGTTCATGCAACTGAAGGCGGAGCTCGCGAAGCTGCGCGCCGAATCCGGATCGGATGGCAGCCATATTTCCATTTCCCTGACGGGCACCTTGAAGCCGGGCGGCAGCTCGCCGGAAATGGCCAATATCGTCAAGGCGATCCAGCATCGCGGCTCCGATGCGCTGAAGGCCGCCCATGCGGATCTTTTCGATGCCTATCTGGGCACACCGGATTATACGCCCGAGCTCGTGTCGCTCGTCGAGGACTTTCAGCGGGAAAAAGGGCTGACGGCTGATGGCGTCATCGGCCCGTCCTCCGTTCGCGCCATGGTCGGCGAGAACAATGACGCGAAGATCCAGAAGCTGATCATTGCGATGGAGCAGCTTCGCTGGCTGCCGGACGAACTTGGACCGCGCTACGTCTTCATCAACCAGCCCGCTTTCATGGTTTATTACCATAATAACAACCAGGAGCAGCTGTCGATGCGCGTCGTCGTCGGCAGCAAGCAGCACCAGACCTTCTTCTTCGAAAATCAGGTGCAGACGGTCGAATTCAATCCGTTCTGGGGCGTTCCGCAGTCGATCATCATCAATGAGATGCTGCCGAAGCTGCGTGCCGATCCGAACTATCTCGATCGCATGGGCTATCAGGTCGAGGTTGGCGGCCGTGCGGTCGCTTCGTCCAGCGTCGATTGGTACGGCTCGACAAAGAGCATCTCGGTCCGTCAGCCGCCGAGCAGCGACAATGCTCTGGGTGAGCTGAAGATCCTGTTCCCGAATTCACATGCGATCTACATGCACGACACGCCGCAGAAGAGCTTCTTCAAGAAGGACATGCGCGCGCTTAGCCACGGCTGCGTCCGTCTCGCCGACCCGCGAGCAATGGCAGCCGCTGTGTTGAACACGACGGTCGATGACGTCGCCAAGCAGATTGCCACCGGTCAGAACAAAGCCGTTCCCGTACCGCAGAAATTCCCGATCTACATCGCGTATTTCACTGCCTGGCCGAACAAGGACGGCGTCGTTCAGTATTTCAACGATGTCTACGATCGTGACGCGGCTACTCAGAGGGCGCTCGATGCGACCTCGAAGGCGCGTACTGCCCAGATTTGAATTCTGCACGAAAAAGCAAGGAAGGCGGCTATCAGGCCGCCTTTTTTCGTTTGAGGGATCGGGCGCCTCAGGCGGCAAGCAACCCTTCGACCAGCGCCGGCGTCAGCTCGTCATAGTGGTAGATGATGCGGTTCGGGCCGAGCGTTTCGATGCCGACATCGGAGTAGCCGAACGGCACGGCGATCGAGGGGACGCCCGCATTGCGGGCGACAAGGATATCGTTGATGCTGTCGCCGATCATGATCGTGCGGGTGAGATCGCCGCCGGCGCGTTCGACCGTGCCGATCAGGTGCTCGGCATTCGGCTTGCGCACGGTGAAGGTGTCCCCGCCGGTAATGGCCTCGAAGTAATGAGTGAGCTTCAGCCGATCGAGCAGGGTGCGCGCCAGCGATTCCATCTTGTTGGTGCAGACGGCGAGCTTATAGCCCTGGCTCCTCAGCGCATCGAGGGCTGCAAGCAGCCCCGGGTAAGGCTGCGTGACCCCCGGCATCGTTTCGGAATAATGAGTGATGAAACGCTGCAGAAGGGCGGGCAGCTCTTCCGACGTGAGCATATAGCCATGCAGCTTGCAGGCCCGCTCGATCATAACCTGCGCGCCGTTGCCGACGAGATGCGTTACGTCGTCGTAGCTGACCGGCGGAAGCTTGAGCGCATCAATCGTATGATTCAGGCTGACGATGAGATCCGCGTGCGTGTCGAGCAGCGTGCCATCGAGATCGAATACGACCAGAGGAGATTTCACGAGGAATCGGCCCTTGCATGGAAAAGAGTGCGTCTTTTGGAGTTAAAAGATCACGCGGGCAATTGCAACCAAAGGAGCTGGGAAGCCTTGGCAAAGGGGTGCCGGGATTTCTATACCATGCCGTTATTTTGGCTTTCGTTTGACTGGAGAGCCGTGTAAACAGCAGACCAACGTAACAATGGGAGCAGGTGGCGCATGGACGCCCGCCAGATGAAAATCGAGGCTGCGAGGGCCGCGCTGGCTCATGTCGAGAGCGGCATGCGGCTTGGGATCGGTACGGGCAGCACGGCGGAGGAGTTCGTTCGTCTGCTCGCCGAAAAGGTTGCGGCCGGCCTCACGATCCAGGGCGTCCCCACGTCTGAGAGAACGGCCAAGCTCTGCAATGAGCTCGGCGTCCCATTGAAGTCGCTGGACGAGCTTCCGGAACTCGATCTTACCATCGACGGTGCCGACGAGCTGGATGGTGCATTGACGCTGATCAAGGGCGGCGGTGGTGCGTTGCTGCGCGAGAAGATCGTTGCGGCGTCGTCAGCCCGCATGATCGTCATTGCGGATCAGAGCAAAGTCGTCAAGACGCTCGGCGCATATTCACTGCCCATCGAGGTCAATCCGTTCGGCCTTGTTTCCACTCGCATCCTCATCGAGAAGGCCGCATCGCGTCTCGGGCTTTCGGGCGCGCTCGACTTGCGCCGCTCGGGTGACGCCACCTTCGTCACCGATGGGGGGCATTTCATCGTCGATGCATCTTTCGGCCGCATTCCTGATGCAGAGGCGCTGTCGAGCGAGCTCTATTCGATTCCCGGCGTTGTCGAACACGGGCTCTTTATCCATATGGCGACATTTGCGATCATTGCCGGCCCTGCCGGCGCGCGCACGTTGCAGGCAAACAATACATAGGAGCACTCATCTCATGATCAAATTTGCGGGTCTTGGCCGTCTTGCCGCTGCAACCATCCTTCTTTCCGGCATTGCCTTCGGTTCCGTCAACGCTCAGGAAGTTTCCGAGGATCAGATCAAGGCTGCCCGCGCCGCGATCAACGCTCTCGGCATCACCAACCAGTTCGACAATATCCTGCCGAACCTTGCCGAGCAGCTGAAGAGCACGATGATCCAGGCAAACCCGAATTTCGGCGATGCGATCAACTCGACCGTCGATGCCACCGCTCTGGCGCTTGCTCCGCGTCGTGCGGATCTGGAGCGCGAAGCTGCCGTCACCTATGCCAAGGCCTTTTCGGCCGACGAATTGAAGGCGATCGCTGATTTCTACGGTTCGGCGGCAGGCAAGAAGCTTCTCAAGGATGGCCCGCTCGCGACCCGCGAACTCTACAAGGCTGCCGATATCTGGAGCCAGGGCATTTCGCGCGATCTCGCAAAGCAGAGCAACGATGCCTTGCAGAAGGTTGTGAAGCAGCCGGTCATTACGCCGGATGCCGGTGCCGCCGCTCAGACCGCGCCGAAGCAGTAAGCAGCGAGTCTTGCCGCGCTTGTTCCAGAAGGCAAATTTTGTCTTTCGGCACGAGCGGTAGACGGTTGCAAATTCGAAGCCCGGATCGATTCCGGGCTTTTCTTTTTAGGTCGCGGCTTCCTATATGAATGCGACCCCCAATGGCGCTTCGTGCGCATCTTGACGTCTACAGGAGCGATCCATGCCTTCGTTTGATTTCGACCTTTTCGTGATTGGCGGCGGCTCCGGCGGCGTGCGCAGCGCGCGCGTGGCTGCGTCGCTCGGCAAGAAGGTCGGCATCGCCGAGGAGTATCGCTATGGCGGCACCTGCGTCATTCGCGGCTGCGTGCCGAAGAAGCTCTTCGTCTATGCCTCGCAGTACAGCGAGCATTTCGAGGACGCGGCCGGTTTTGGCTGGACGGTCGGCGAGAGCAGCTTCGACTGGAAGAAGCTGATCGAGGCCAAGGACAAGGAGATCGCCCGGCTGGAGGGCCTTTATCGCAAGGGTCTCGACAATGCCAAGGCTGAGATCTTCGACGCCCGCGCCGAGCTTGTGGATGCACATACGGTCAAGCTTTTGAAGACCGGGCAGACCGTTACCGCCGAGACGATCGTTATTGCGACCGGGGGCAGGCCGAACCCGCATACGGCGCTACCGGGTCACGAGCTTTGCATCTCTTCGAACGACGCCTTCCATCTGAAGGAGCTGCCGAAATCTATCCTGATCGCCGGCGGCGGTTACATCGCCGTCGAATTCGCCAATATCTTCCACGGCCTCGGCGTCGAGACGACGCTGATCTATCGTGGTGCCGAGATCCTGTCACGTTTCGATCAGGACCTGCGCAAGGGCCTGCATGAGGCAATGGAGGAAAAGGGCATCCGCATCCTCTGTCACGATATTATCGAGAACGTCGAGAAGGCAGATGGCAGGTTGAGCGTTCGGACGAAGAACGATAAATCCTTTACGGTCGATATCGTCATGCTGGCGCTCGGCCGCACGCCGAATACCGAAAATCTCGGGCTTGAAGCTGCTGGCGTCGCAATCAACGAGCAGGGCGCCATCGTCGTCGACGAATATTCGCGTACCTCCGTTCCGAATATCTATGCGCTTGGCGACGTCACCGACCGGGTACAGCTGACGCCCGTGGCGATCCACGAGGCCATGTGTTTCATCGAGACCGTCTACAAGGACAATCCGACCCGGCCGGATCACGAACTCATCCCGACGGCCGTCTTCTCGCAGCCGGAAATCGGCACGGTCGGATTGACCGAGGAAGACGCGGCCAAGCGCTATCCGGAACTCGAGGTCTATCGTGCCCAGTTCAGGCCGATGAAGGCGACGCTTTCCGGCCGCAGCGAAAAGATGATCATGAAGCTAATCGTCAATGCCGCCGACCGCAAGGTGATCGGCGCCCATATTCTCGGCCATGATGCTGGCGAGATGGCGCAGCTTCTCGGTATCACGCTGAAGGCCGGCTGCACCAAGGACGATTTCGACCGCACCATGGCGGTGCATCCGACAGCGTCCGAAGAATTGGTGACGATGTATTCGCCGAGCTATCGTATCCGCAACGGCGAGCGTGTGTAACGCGCCCGTTTTTGCGCAGATATCGGCTGCACCATAAAAGATCGGCACAGTAGTATGCCCGCCTTTGCAAGCGGGCGGCAAAGGTTTATAAGCGCGCGTTATTTACGACGACGGGCCGCCCGGCCAAGATCGGGCGCACAAGCAGGTGAGTGAGATGGCACAGAATTGGACACCCAGCAGTTGGCGGCAAAAACCGATCCAGCAGGTGCCGGATTTTCCGGACAAGGCAGCGCTTGCAGAAACCGAAGCGCAGCTTGCAAGCTATCCGCCGCTGGTTTTCGCCGGTGAAGCTCGTCGTCTGAAGGCTCATCTTGCCAATGTAGCGGAAGGCAACGGCTTCCTGCTGCAAGGCGGCGATTGCGCCGAAAGCTTTGCCGAGCATGGCGCCGATACGATCCGCGACTTCTTCCGCGCCTTCCTGCAGATGGCCGTCGTGCTGACCTTCGGCGCGCAATTGCCGGTCGTCAAGGTCGGCCGCATTGCCGGTCAGTTCGCCAAGCCGCGTTCTTCGAATATCGAAACGCAGAACGGCGTCTCGCTGCCGAGCTATCGTGGTGACATCATCAATGGCATCGAGTTCACCGAAGATGCGCGCATCCCCAATCCGGAGCGTCAGCTGATGGCCTACCGCCAGTCTGCCGCGACGCTGAATCTGCTGCGCGCCTTCGCGATGGGCGGCTATGCCAACCTCGAAAACGTGCAGAAGTGGATGCTCGGCTTCGTCAAGGACAGCCCGCAGGGCGAGCGCTACCGCAAGCTTGCCGACCGTATCGGCGAAACCATGGATTTCATGCGCGCGATCGGCATTACCGCCGAGAGCAATGCGAGCCTGCGCGAGACCGATTTCTTCACCAGCCATGAAGCGCTGCTCCTCGGCTATGAAGAAGCCTTTACCCGCGTCGATTCCACGACCGGCGACTGGTATGCGACCTCAGGCCACATGCTCTGGATCGGCGACCGCACGCGCCAGGCCGACCATGCCCATGTCGAATATTTCCGTGGCATCAAGAACCCGATCGGTCTGAAGTGCGGTCCTTCGCTGCAAGCGGACGATTTGATCAACCTGATCGATATCCTGAATCCGGAGAACGAAGCCGGCCGCCTGACACTGATCTGCCGTTTCGGCCACGACAAGGTTGCCGACAACCTGCCGCGCCTCATCCGTGCCGTCGAGAAGGAAGGCCGTAAGGTCGTCTGGTCGTGCGATCCCATGCATGGCAACACGATCACGCTCAACAACTACAAGACGCGTCCGTTCGAGCGCATCCTGTCGGAAGTCGAAAGCTTCTTCCAGATCCATCGCGCTGAAGGCACGCATCCGGGCGGCATCCACATCGAGATGACCGGGAAGGATGTGACCGAATGCACGGGCGGCGCCCGCGCCGTCGGCGCCGAGGATCTGCAGGATCGCTACCACACCCATTGCGACCCGCGCCTCAATGCCGACCAGGCGCTCGAGCTTGCCTTCCTGCTTGCCGAACGGATGAAGGGCGGCCGCGACGAAAAGCGCATGCGCGCGCACGGCTGAACGGATCCGCATTCATGATCTCTCGAGCGGGCCGGCGAAAAGCCGGCCCGTTCGCTTTTAGGCTGGACGGATCAATGCCGTTGAACAGCGCTTCATTTCTTTGAGATTGACCAGATCATCGTTCTCGGAAAGGCTTCCTGAAAACGGGGAGCGACAATGACGGACGAACATACCGGAGCCTGCCTTTGCGGCAGCGTACGTTTCAGGACGCGCGGCAAACTGCGCGAAGTCGTGGCTTGCCATTGCTCGCAGTGCCGCAAGCAGACCGGCCTCTACTACGCCGCGACCAATATCCCGATCGGCAATCTTTCCATCGAGGGAGAGGAGGCGGTCACATGGTATCGCGCCAGCACATTCGCCCGCCGCGGCTTCTGCAAGACCTGCGGCTCGGCGCTGTTCTGGGCAGCCGATGGCGCGGACGAAATATCGATCATGGCGGGACTGTTCGACCAGCCGAGTGACCTGAAACTCGCCTATCACATCTATTGCGCCGACAAAGGCGACTACTACGAAATCAGCGATGGACTGCCGCAATATCGGCAGGGGCGCCCCGGATTGCTGACGGCAGGCCCCTCCGACTGATCTTCACACGATGTCTTTTTCGACAACCGGTCCATGCAATTTTGCGATCTCCTTGCGGACGAGCGGCAATTCCGTCAATGCCTGCATGCCGATTTAAGAATACACTCTTATGCTACCTGTACGGGTGCGGCGATGTTTGATGCGTGTGGGAGAAGGAAGGCGGTTGCGGAAGAAAGACGCCATCGCTAAATGTATGGCATGACAGAGCAAAGCCAAATTACACAGACGATCCGCATCGCAGTTGCGCAGCTCAATCCGACCGTCGGTGACGTCCCGGGCAACCTTGCCAAGGCGCGCGAGGCGCGGGCGGAAGCGGCGCGTGAGGGCGCACAGATCGTGTTGCTGACGGAGCTGTTCATTTCTGGCTATCCACCGGAAGATCTGGTGCTGAAGCCGGCCTTCCTGCGCGCTTGCTGGAAAGCGGTGGAGAGCCTCGCAGCCGATACGGCCGATGGTGGCCCCGGCGTCGTCGTGGGTTTTCCGCGTCAGGATGATACCGGGCGGTACAATTCTGTGGCCGTATTGGACGGTGGCAAAGTCATCTTCATCAGAGACAAGGTCGATTTGCCGAACTACGGCGAGTTCGACGAGAAGCGCGTCTTCGACGAGGGAACGATCTCTGGCCCCGTCAATTTCCGGGGTATCCGCATCGGTATACCGATTTGCGAGGAAATCTGGAACGATCTCGGCATCTGCGAGACGCTGGCCGAGAGCGGCGCGGAAATCCTGCTCGTTCCAAACGGTTCGCCTTATTACCGCGGCAAGGTCGATGTCCGTCATCAGGTCGTTTTGCGGCAGGTGATCGAGTCCGGCCTGCCGCTGATCTTCGCCGCGCAGGTTGGCGGTCAGGACGAGTTGGTTTTCGATGGCGCCAGCTTCGGTTTCAACGCCGACAAAACGCTGGCGTTCCAGATGAGCCAATTCGAAACCGCGCTGGCTGTGACGACCTGGAAGAAGAATGGCGATGGCTGGCATTGCGCCGAAGGCCCGATGGCGCATATTCCGGAAGGCGAGGAGGCCGACTATCGGGCCTGCCTGCTGGGTTTCCGCGATTATGTGAACAAGAACGGCTTCAAATCGGTCGTACTTGGCCTTTCCGGCGGTATAGACTCGGCGATCTGCGCCGCGATTGCCGTCGATGCGCTTGGTGAGGAGCGCGTTCGCACCGTCATGCTGCCCTATCGCTACACCTCACAGGATTCTTTGAAGGATGCGGCGGATTGCGCCAAGGCGCTCGGCTGCCGCTACGACATCGTGCCGATCGAAGATCCCGTCACCGGCTTCATGACGGCCCTGTCCGACCTTTTCGAAGGAACAGAAAGCGGCATCACCGAGGAAAATCTGCAGAGCCGCGCCCGCGGCACGATCCTGATGGCGATCTCCAACAAGTTCGGTTCCATGGTGGTGACGACGGGCAACAAGTCGGAAATGTCCGTTGGATACGCCACGCTTTACGGCGACATGAACGGCGGCTTCAACCCGATCAAGGATCTTTACAAGATGCAGGTCTATGCACTGTCGCGCTGGCGCAACCTGCATGTGCCGCCGGGTGCGCTTGGCCCATCGGGTGAGGTTATCCCCCACAACATCATCGACAAGGCGCCGTCCGCCGAGCTGCGGCCGAACCAGACGGACCAGGATTCGCTTCCTCCTTATCCGGTGCTTGACGATATCCTCGAATGCCTTGTGGAAAAGGAAATGTCGGTCGAGGAGATTGTGGCGCGCGGCCATGACGTTGCGACCGTGCATCGCGTCGAGCATCTGCTCTATCTCGCAGAATACAAGCGCCGCCAGTCGGCACCGGGCGTGAAGATCACCAAGAAGAATTTCGGCCGCGATCGTCGCTATCCGATCACCAACCGCTTCCGTGATCGCTGATCGCGGCATCGGAGGTTAGAGAGGAAGCCTGGGAGGGAAGAATGCGCAGCTCGGTCGAGATCCATAATATCCGCACGGGCGCCAACCGTGTCGTCTGGCAGACCGATCGGCTGATCGAAGCGCCGAACTACTCGCCCGACGGACGCTATCTGCTGGTGAATGGCGACGGCCTGCTTTATCGGTTGCCGCTGGATGGCCGCGGCGGGATCGTCCAGGTCGATACCGGCTTTGCGGAGCAATGCAATAACGATCATGGGATTTCGCCCGACGGATCGCTGATCGCGATTTCCGACAAGACGCAGCACGGTAAATCCTGCATCTATGTGCTCCCCGCCGAAGGCGGCACGCCGCGGCAGGTCACGACCAATCTGCCGTCATACTGGCATGGCTGGTCGCCCGACGGACAGCGATTCTCTTATTGCGGCATCCGCGACGACGTCTTCGATATCTACACGATCTCGATCGATGGCGGCGAAGAGACACGGCTGACGCATGGCGAAGGCCGCAATGACGGACCTGATTATTCGGCCGATGGGCAATGGATCTATTTCAATTCGAGCCGCACCGGCTTGATGCAGATCTGGCGAATCCATCCGGACGGCACCGGCCTGCAGCAGGTGACGCACGACAATTACGGCAACTGGTTCGCGCATCCCTCGCCGAAGAACGACAAGGTCGTGCTGATCTCCTACGATCCCGACGTCTTCGATCATCCGTGTGATCTGAACGTGCGGATGAGGCTGATGGACATGGATGGCGGCAATCTCACGACTCTGTTCGAGCTCTTTGGTGGGCAGGGAAGCATCAATGTGCCGAACTGGTCATCGGATGGTGATGAATTCGCCTATGTGCGCTACGAACCGGCGTGAGTTCCGGGCAGACCGCAACCGTCGCTATAGATCTGGATACGTTCGCAGGGCGCATCCTGCTGCGGTCTTGCCGCACAGGAAGCAGGCGATGGGCCACCATCTCCCCGCTGCGCCAGGCGGATGCGGCCTGAAAGCAGTAGGACAGGGCAGTCGGTCAGGCCGGGATGAGAAGCGCCTGGCTGCTTATTGCGTCGGCTGCGGTCCGGCCTCTTTCGGGTGCTTGAGGTCGATGCTGTCGTGGTCCGTGGCGAGGAACTGCGGACCCACCTGACGGACCTTATGGGCAGAGGGATCGTAGGGGCGATCCGGCGGAAATTGTTGAGGTGCTGCCTGTGTTACCTTCGGAGCCGTCGCCGGGGGCGCCTGCTTTTGTTCCAGGCTGGAATTCTTCTGGAGCCTTGGTGTTTCGATGACGGTAACCGAGCTTTCAGGCTGCGCCAGGGATTGCTGCTCCGGCGCATAGGAATCCGGTTGCGTGCGGGTATCGACAACGGTGTCCGGCGTTGCCGAAGCCGGCAGGCTGCAGCCGTTCCGCTGCATGGTATCCAGCAGATGCCGGCGCTGCATGGCAACGGCATCGACGCGTCCGACGCTTTCCTCACGCCGATCCATCAGCACCGTGAGATCATGCCGCATCGCATCGAGCGATTGCCGCATGTCGTCGCAGGCGCCCTGATTGTTCTCTCCAAAGGGGCTCATGCTGCCGTCTTCGACGCAGCCCTGGTTGCGCAGGTCGCTCATCGTACGGCGCATCATCAGGTTCTGCTGGACGATGGCGCGCGAGAGCTGACGCGTTTCCTGGCTCGCGCCGATCACGTCGTTGATATCGACGTAGCGGCCGCGCAATTCATCGCAGAGGTCGGCCTGTGCGAAGGTCGGTGTTGCCGTCAGCAGAGACAGCAAGGCAAGGGAAGCGTGTTTTGTGCCGCGATTCACGGTTCTGCTCTCGAAAGCGTTCGATCTTGCCGAAAGTCTATATCCTCGAGCTTAACAACGTATCCATCAAAACGCATGGATTTCGAGAGGATTTTCATGAAATTGCAGTTCGCAGCCGCCGCGAGGCGGCTGCGAATGCTCAAATCAGGCGATCTGCGATGCCTCGACGACGGCCAGAGCCGCCATGTTGACCACACCGCGGGAGGTGACCGAAGGGGAGAGGATGTGGGCAGGGAGCGCCGTGCCGAGCAGGATCGGGCCGACATGCAGGCCGTCGGTCATGGTCTTGACCACGCCGAGCGTGATGTTGGCGGCGTCGAGGTTCGGGAAGACGAGCAGGTTCGCTTCGCCCGACAGCGCGCTGTCGGGCATCACATGGCGACGCAGGCTTTCGGAAATGGCGCTGTCGCCATGCATTTCACCATCGACTTCCAGTTCCGGCGCGGCTTCGCGCACGAGCGCCAGAGCGTTGCGCATCTTGGTTGCGCTTTCGGACTCGCGGGAGCCGAAGTTGGAATGCGAAACCAGGGCCGCTCGCGGCTCGATGCCGAAGCGTTTGATTTCCTCCGCCGCCAGGACCGTCGATTCGGCGATTTCCTCGGCGGTCGGATTGAACGTCACGTAGGTATCGGTGTAGAAGGTCGCGCCGCGCTGCGAGATGAGCAGGCTAAGCGCGGAGAAATCGCGGACATCCGGCCGCTTGCCGATGACCTGCCGAACGACGCGCAGATGGCGCTCGTAGCGGCCTTCGAGCCCGCAGATCAGCGCATCGGCTTCACCGCGCTTGAGCGCGAGCGCGCCGATCACGGTCGCGTTGGTACGAACGATGGTGCGGGCGGCTTCGGGGATCACGCCGGCGCGACCGACCAGCGAGAAATAAAGCTCGACATATTCGCGGAAGCGCGGATCGTCTTCCGGATTGATGACGGCGAAATCCGTGTTCGGACGGATCTTCAGGCCATAGCGCTTCAGACGCGTTTCAATGACGGACGGGCGGCCGATCAGGATCGGGACAGCCGTGCCTTCCTCGAGCAGAACCTGGGCGGCGCGCAGCACGCGTTCGTCCTCGCCCTCCGAGAAGACGACGCGCTTGCGCTCCGCGACCTTTGCCGCCGCGAAGATCGGCTTCATGATGAAGCCCGAACGGAAGACGAAGCGGTTGAGCTCGTCCATATAGGCGTCGAAGTCCTTGATCGGACGCAGAGCGACGCCGCTGTCGGCGGCAGCCTTTGCGACGGCCGGCGCGATGCGCAGGATGAGGCGCGGATCGAAGGGCGAGGGGATCAGGTAGTTTGGCCCGAAGACCGGGGTTTCGCCCGTATAGGCGCGGGCGGCCACGTCTGATGGCTCTTCGCGGGCGAGCGCGGCGATGGCGCGCACGGCCGCCATCTTCATTTCTTCATTGATGGTCTTGGCGCCGCAATCAAGCGCGCCGCGGAAGATATAGGGGAAGCAGAGAACGTTGTTGACCTGGTTCGGAAAATCCGAGCGGCCGGTGCAGATCATCGCATCGGGGCGGGCCGCACGGGCGAGGTCCGGCATGATTTCTGGCGTCGGGTTGGCGAGCGCCATGATCAACGGCTTTGCCGCCATCTGTTCCAAAAGCTCCGGCTTCAGCACGCCGGCCGCGGACAGGCCGAGGAAGACATCGGCCCCCGGAATGGATTCGGCAAGCTCGCGCTTGTCGCTGTCCTGGGCGTAGACGGACTTCCATTCGTCCATCAGAACGTTGCGATCCTTGTAGACCAGGCCCTCGATGTCGTGAACCCAGATGTTCTCGCGTCTGGCGCCGAGGATGACGAGCAGGTTGAGGCAGGCGAGCGCTGCCGCACCGGCGCCCGAGGCGACGATCTTCACGTCCTCGATCTTCTTGCCGGCCAGCTCCAGTCCGTTGAGGATGGCAGCGGCGACGATGATGGCCGTTCCGTGCTGGTCGTCATGGAAGACCGGAATTTCCATCTTCTCGCGCAGGCGGCGCTCGACGTCGAAGCATTCCGGCGCCTTGATATCTTCGAGATTGATGCCGCCAAAGGTCGGCTCCAGCGCTGAGACGGTGTTGACCATCTCATCGACGGTCGGAGCTGCGATTTCGATGTCGAAGACGTCTATGCCGGCGAATTTCTTGAAGAGAACGGCCTTGCCTTCCATGACGGGTTTGGAGGCGAGCGGGCCGATATTGCCGAGACCGAGGACGGCGGAACCGTTGGAGATTACGGCAACGAGATTGGCGCGGGACGTATAATCGGCAGCCGTTTCCGGATTGTCGCGGATGGCGAGGCAGGGTGCCGCGACGCCGGGGGAATAGGCGAGCGCCAGATCGCGCTGGTTGCCGAGCGGCTTTGTCGCCTGAATTTCCAGCTTGCCGGGGCGGGGATAGCGATGGAAATAGAGCGCCTGATCATCGAGATTTCCGCTTGCCATGTTCTTGGCTGTTTTCGAAGTGTCGTTCGTATCCAACTCGCGTCTCCATTCCTGCCTGCGCTAGAGTCCCCTCCATACATCAATCGCTTCGCGTTCACAGTATGCAATTGATGCCGCAGCGCGTTTTTGTCGTGGCAAAACGCGGCTGAACCTGGCCGCCGGGCTGCCAAACACAGGGTTTGTCATCTTCCTGAAACACGAGTCTGGTTTTGGAATAGCCAAGGTAGGATAGGGCACGGACATAAAGTTCGTGAATGAAAACATGGACCCCCGGCAGTTCCGAACGCTATTCATTTCTGACGTGCACCTCGGCTCGAAGGCCGCCAAGGCGGACTACCTGCTCGATTTTCTGCGCTACCACGAGGCCGAGACGATCTTCCTGGTCGGCGATATCGTCGACGGCTGGCGATTGAAGAGAAACTGGTACTGGCCCCAGGATTGCAACGATGTCGTACAAAAGCTCCTGCGCAAGGCGCGCAAGGGTACGCGCATTGTCTATATCCCCGGCAATCACGACGAGTTCCTGCGCGATTTCCCCGGCATGCATTTCGGCGGTATCGAGGTGGCGCAGCGCGCCATGCACGAAACGGCCGACGGGAAGAAATATCTCGTGCTCCATGGCGACGAATTCGACGTCGTGGTCCGCAATGCCCGCCTGCTCGCCTATCTTGGCGATTGGGCATACGACATGGCCATCCTGATCAACATCGGCCTTGCAGCGGTGCGCCGCCGCCTGAACATGCCCTACTGGTCCTTCTCGGCCTGGGCGAAGCTGCAGGTGAAGCATGCCGTCAATTTCATCGGCGAGTTCCAGCGTGTCGTCGCCGAGGAGGCCAAGCGCAACGATGCCGATGGCGTGATTTGCGGCCATATCCATCATGCCGTTATCGACGATCTCGATGGGGTCCGCTATATCAACACCGGCGATTGGGTGGAAAGCTGCACGGCGATTGCCGAGCACTACGACGGCACGTTCGAGCTGATCACCTGGCAGAACATTCTCGAGACGCAGCCGGTCGGTTCTCCCGTCGGGGAATTGCCGCAGGCGTTAGGCGCACAGGCGGCGTAATCCTCGCGCCTCCTCACAGGCTCAATAATAGCCTGTCATAATTATTGATCGCAGCGAAAGGGCCGTAGCTTCGGATTTTTCCGAAACGTTATGGTTTTGGCCATTTCTCGCCATAGTCGTATTCCCGATAGCGTGATAGGGACAAACGAGTTCCCTTCAGGTCTGTCATGATTCCCGCGATCAAGTCCTTCCAGGGCGAGGGTGCGCCTCCTTATTTCCGTCTGCGTGCCGCCTTGTCCTATTGCGCTCCGTTGTTCGTCAACGGCATTGCCCTGCCGTTCTTTCCTGTCTGGCTGGCGGGGTTGAATTTCAACGATCACGAGATCGGCCTCGTGATCGCCATTCCCATGGTCGTGCGCGTCCTCGTGACGCCGGTTATCGCCGTGCTGGCGGATCATATGACGGAGCGCGCCGATGTGCTGCTGTGGTCGGGCGCCTTGTCGCTCCTGACCGCGATCTCGCTCTACTGGACCAGCGACTTCTGGCCGGTGCTCGCCGTCTACGGTATTCAGGGCGCGACCTATGCACCCTATGTCCCGGTGGTGGAATCGATCGCCATGTCGGGCGTGCGCCGCTGGGGTTTCGACTACGGCTCCATGCGGGTGTGGGGATCGATCACTTTCATACTCTCCACACTCTTAGGCGGCCAATTGATCGGCATGCGCGGCGGTGCCGCCGTACTGCCTGTCATGGTTGCGGGTTTCATTCTCACGACGCTGATGGGTCTGTTCGCACCGCGCATAGGACCGACGCGCCGACGCAACCAGCCGATCAGCCTGCAATCACCGACCGGAAATTTGCGCTCCCCGCAGTTGCTCATCACCATGATCGGGGTGTCGATACAGCAATCGAGCCATGCGATGCTCTACACATTCGCGTCGATCTATTGGCGCAAGCTGGGCTTTTCCGGCACGGAGATTGCCATCCTGTGGAGCATCGGCGTTACCGCCGAAGTCATGGTCTTCTTTCTGTCGAAGAAGCTCAGCCGACGGTTCAGCGCGTGGACGCTGATCTTTTTCGGTTCGAGCATGTGCATCCTGCGCTGGGTTCTTTTTCCGATCAACTTCGGTTTCATCGGCTATTTCGTGCTGCAGTGTTTCCACTCCTGCACCTATGCCTGTGTCCATACCGGCGTTCAGCGCCGTATCGTCGCCTCGGTGCATGAAGCACAGGAATCATCGGCCCAGGGCGCCTATTATTTCTATAACGGCATGTTTCTCGGCTTGATGACACTGGTATCCGGCTATCTCTATGCCTGGCTGGACCTGTCGAGCTATTACGTCATGGCGGGAATTGCGGCTTTCGGCCTCGGCCTGGTCATTTTTGCCTATGGGCTGCAAGCCAGAAATCCGGCCGTCGGCGGAGGGGCTCATGGCGCGTC
Source organism: Rhizobium sp. UFLA01-1127 (assembly GCF_059803845.1). Taxonomy (NCBI): domain Bacteria; kingdom Pseudomonadati; phylum Pseudomonadota; class Alphaproteobacteria; order Hyphomicrobiales; family Rhizobiaceae; genus Rhizobium; species Rhizobium sp. UFLA01-1127. The sequence goes on from NZ_JAUQTZ010000027.1 coordinate 36,386, forward strand.
CTGACGCGGTGCAACAAATTCATTTGGATATCAAAAAGCCGTGACATATCTTTGCCGCGGCGTGAGATGGAAATTTCCCGTGCTGCCGGTGTATTAAGCACTAGCTTTCCCGACTCCGTGAGTCGGTGTTTGCAGCAGTGCCAGATCTGAAAGACGCATGAGTTTGAAAGCAGCCGTAGAAAAGCCCGATGCACCGAAGATCGATGATGCGCCTGAAGGCGCAGGGCATCGCTATCGGCTTGAGGGCAGTTGGCGCAGCGCCAATGTGCACGGCGTATTGCGTCGGATCGACCAGCTTTCGAAGCGCAGTTCCGGCGGCAAGGTGGTGATCGATCTTTCCGATCTCTCCGATGTGGATACCGCAGGCGCATTGTTGATCCGACGGCTCAAGGAAAGCCAGGAGGTGCATGGCGCCACCGTCGTGATCGAAGGCTCCAACCCGCATGTCGACGAATTGCTAACCGCTTTCGACGCGCATCCCGACGGAGAGGCCGCGGCGCCAAGGCAGAAAATATCCCTGGCGGAGCGGCTGCTGGCGCCGATCGGCGAAAGCGTCTACGATATCTGGGGCAATCTGGTTGCCGCCATGTATATTCTGGGCTCCGCCGTGCGTGGCGCACAGCTCAAGTTCGGGCGCGGCAGCGGCGTTTCGCCGGCGTCGATCGTCAACCAGATCGACCATATGGCGGTGCGCGCCGTTCCGATCATCCTGCTCATGTCGTCGCTGATCGGCGCGATCATCGCCCAGCAGGGCGCTTTCCAGCTGCGCTATTTCGGTGCCGAGGTCTTCGTCGTCGATCTCGTCGGTATCCTGCAACTGCGCGAAATCGGCGTACTTCTGACCGCGATCATGATCGCCGGCCGTTCCGGCAGCGCGATCACCGCCGAAATCGGCTCGATGAAGATGCGCGAGGAGGTGGACGCGCTGAAGGTCATGGGCCTGAACCCTATCGGCGTGCTGATTTTCCCGCGGCTGGTGGCGCTGACGGTTGCCTTGCCTTTGCTGACCGTAATCGCCAACTTTGCGTCGCTTTTTGGCGCTGCGATGGTTGCCTGGGGTTATTCCGGCATCACCATCGCAACCTTCATCTCCCGGCTGCACGAGGCGATCAGTCTTTCGACGGTCATTTCCGGCATGATCAAGGCCCCGTTCATGGCGCTGGTCATTGGCATCGTTGCGGCGGTCGAGGGATTGAAGGTTGGAGGCAGCGCGGAGTCGCTCGGTCATCATGTGACCTCATCGGTCGTGAAATCCATCTTTGTCGTTATTCTGATGGACGGGCTGTTTGCCATGTTCTATGCAGCAATCGACTTCTGAGGGGCGGTAACGATGAGCGCTTTTCACTCAGAAATCCCGTTGGAAAAAGATGAGCAGGGCAGGGACATCGTGCTGTCGGCACGGGATGTCACCGTCGCTTTCGGATCGAAGGTCGTCCTCGATAAATTGAACCTCAATATCTATCGCGGAGAGATTCTAGGTTTTGTCGGCGCGTCGGGCGCGGGCAAGTCCGTGCTGCTGCGCACCGTATTGCGGCTGCTGCCGCGCCGTTCCGGCAAGATCGAGATTCTCGGCGAAGACTACGACAAGCTCGACGAGGAGGACCGCAACCGGCTCGACATGCGCCTTGGCGTTCTCTTCCAGCAGGGGGCGCTGTTTTCCTCGCTCACGGTGAAGGAGAACATCCAGGTGCCGATGCGGGAATATCTGGACCTGCCCAAGCAGATGATGGATGAGCTGGCGTTGATGAAGATCCGTATGGTGGGTCTCGCCGCCGATGCGGCCGACAAATATCCCTCCGAGCTTTCCGGCGGCATGATCAAGCGTGCGGCGCTAGCCAGAGCCCTGGCGCTCGATCCGGATCTCGTTTTTCTCGACGAGCCGACATCGGGCCTCGATCCGATCGGCGCCTCGGAATTTGACGAGCTCATCGCCAAGCTGCGCGACACGCTCGGACTGACCGTTTATATGGTGACTCACGACCTCGACAGCTTGTTTTCCGTCTGCGACCGTATTGCTGTTCTCGGACAGAAGCGGGTATTGGTGGAAGGCACGGTTGAGGACATGCTCGCCTGCGATGACCCCTGGGTGCAATCCTACTTCAGGGGCAAGCGCGCACGCTCGATCGTGCCGCGGGAAGACATCAGGGGGCACAACGACGACAAAGGCGCAAGCGCCCATAGCCGCGAGAAGTGACTTGAGACAATGGAAACCAAAGCCAATTACACGATCGTCGGATTCTTCACGCTGCTTGTCATCGCGGCGGCCTTCGGTTTCGTCTACTGGATGTCGGAATACGGCCGTGGCGGTCCGATGGTCGAACTTGTCGTGCGTATTCCCGGTTCGGCAAACGGCTTGAGCGTCGGCTCGCCCGTTCGCTTCAACGGCATTCAGGTCGGCTCGGTGCAGGGCCTGTCGATCGATGCCGACGATCCCAATTACTCTCTTGCCTTTACGCAGGTACGCGCCGATGCCCCGGTCTATACCTCGACCAAAGCCATTCTTGAGATCCAGGGCCTGACGGGTGCTGCTTATATCGAGCTTTCCGGTGGCCGCAATAGCGACGAGAATATTCTGAAGCGTTCCATCGATACGGGAAAGCGCGCCGTATTGCTCGCCGATCAATCGAGTGTGACCAACCTGCTGACGACGGCGGACAAGATCCTGAACCGCGCCAACGACACGATCGGCGACATTCAGGGCTTTGTCTCGGATTCGCGTGGACCTCTGACGGATACCGTGCGCAACGCGCAGAAATTCTCAAAGGCGATCGCCGACAATTCCGACAATATCGACAGGTTCCTGGCAAGTGTCGGGCAGCTCTCCGATACTTTCAAGAACGTCTCGACCCGTGTCGATTCGACCCTGGACGCGGTCGAGAAACTGGTGCGTGCCGTCGATGCGCGGAAGGTCAACGACGTTATCGCCAATGCGGACAAGATCACCGCGAACGTCGCGGACGCGACGACGGATCTGAAGGCGACGGTCGCAAGCTTCAAGCAGACGGCCGATACCTACAACACCTTCGGCCAGAAGGCGCAGCAGACGCTGGATCGCGTCGATCAGATCATTGCATCGATCGATCCGGCGAAGGTCCGGGGATCAGTTGATGACATTGCCGACGTGACGAAGCAGGCACGCACGGCGGTCGCATCGATCCGTGACGTCGCCAATTCCGTTGCCGCGCATCAGCAGGATATAGATCAGACGATTGCCAATGCCCGCGAGATTTCCACGAAGCTCAACTCGGCATCCGGCAAGGTCGACGGTGTCCTTACCAAGGTCGATTCCCTGCTCGGTAACGACAGCACGCAGTCGCTGTTCGCCGAAGCTAGGGATACGCTCGAATCCTTCAAGAAGATGGCTGACAATCTCAATTCACGCATCGGCCCGATCGCCGACAACCTGCAGAAATTCTCGAGCGGCGGCCTGCGCGATGCGCAGACCTTGATCAACGATATGCGGGGCACGGTTGACAATCTGAATACTACAATCACTAATTTCGACCGCAATCCACAGAGATTGATCTTCGGTGGCGACACGGTCAAAACCTATGATGGCCGCGCGCGGCGTTGATGAATAGCGATATCTGGTTTCCAGGGGACAAGCGGAATATGGTCGATTGCGTGTCGAGTGAGCGTCATCAGATGTGGAAAGCTGTGATCGCATTGCCTTTATTGGCAGCCTTGCTCGGAAGTTGCGGAACCTCCGCCAACAAAGATACCTACGATCTTTCCGCGTCGGTGAAGGCGAATGGGCCGTCTGCCAAGAACCGGCAGATCCTCATCCCGCCGCCGACCGCTCTGCAGGCGCTTGACAGCAACCAGATCGTCATCCGCGTCTCCCCTTCGGCAATCCAGTATCTCGGCAAGTCGCAATGGAGCGACAAGCTGAGCAAGATGGTGCAGTCGAAACTTGTCGAGGCTTTCGAGAATACCGGCAAGCTTGGCGGCGTCGGTGTGCCAGGCCAAGGGCTTGCGATCGACTATCAGATCGTGACCGACATCCGCTCCTTCGAGATCAATGCCTCCGGCGGCCAGAAGACGGCGACGGTCGAGATTTCGGAAAAGATCCTGAACGACCGCACGGGTACGGTGAGGGCGCAGAACATCTTCCGCAAAGTCGTGCCCGTCAGCGGCGGCAGCAATCCCGATTTCGTTCGGGCGCTCGATACGGCGTTTGCCGGTGTCACCAGCGAACTCGTCGACTGGACGCTGCGCTCGCTGTAAAGACGCTTAAAGTGCATTCCGATCTTTCGGATTCGCTTCTTGCGCTTTGAGTGGCACGCCTTAACGCTCCATGAGCTCTTTCAATGTCTTCAGATCCCGCATGATATGTGCGGCATCGGCTGCGAATTGCTCCTCGGTCATGCCCGGAAGCCGGAGCAGGGTGAACATGACCTCGCATCCGTCGCCATTCGGCACAATCCTCAGGGAATTATGAACCTGCATGCCGGTTTCCAGGGTCACCAGATGATCGATGACGCCGAAGTCGTTTCGCGGTGCGAAACGCACGCGGGCGGCGCCGAGTGCACCTTCTGCGATCCAGTCATCCCCATCCTGCGTCAGTCCGGATGCCAGGCCGGAAGCCCAGAACGGCATGTTTTCCGGGCGACTGGCGTAGTTGTAGACGTCCGTCCAGCTACGGTCGATGGAGATGTGCACGATTTTCGCGCTCATGGTCGACATGGTGGTTTCCTCCTCTATATCATCAGCGATGGGGTTGCGTTCGGCGCAGCAAGCGCTGGTGCGGAAATGGGTGAAACACGAATCCCGCAACATTTTTGCACAGTCCTGCAAAGGGAACGATTCACGCCTTTCGCAGGCTTGCCGTTTTCCGTCCGGAGTGCAACAACAGCCCCAACGCAGGGCTGTCGCCGGTCGCGCAGGGCGCCGGTGGTATTGCGTCACATCGGATGTTGCTGCGCCTCCGGATTTTCCGGGTAGGCCGGACGCAGTCAACGACTCATTGGAGGATTGTCGTGGAAAAGGCAGAAATCGGGCTGATCGGTCTCGCGGTAATGGGATCGAATCTGGCGCTCAACATTGCTGAAAAAGGCAACAAGATTGCAGTTTTCAACCGTACGCCGCAGGTAACGGATGAATTTTATGCGAATGCGGGCGCGCTCAAGGACAAGATCATTCCTTGCAAGACGATCGAGGAGTTCGTCGAAGCGATCCGTCCGCCGCGGCCGATCATCATCATGATCAAGGCCGGCGAGCCGGTCGACCAGCAGATGGCGGCCTTGCAGCCGCATCTCGACAAGGGCGACATCATGATCGACGCCGGCAATGCCAATTTCCGCGACACGATCGCCCGTTTCGACCGCCTCAAGGACACCGGCCTGACCTTTATCGGCATGGGTGTTTCCGGTGGCGAGGAAGGTGCGCGTCACGGCCCGTCCATCATGGTCGGCGGCACGGAAGACTCCTACAAGCGTGTCGAGAAGGTGTTGACCTCGATTGCGGCCAAGTACAATGACGATCCCTGCGTTGCCTGGCTCGGCAACGACGGGGCAGGACATTTCGTCAAGACGATCCATAACGGCATCGAATATGCCGACATGCAGATGATCGCCGAAATCTACGGCATTTTGCGCGACGGCCTCGGCAAGAGCGCCGCCGATATCAGTTCGATCTTCGGCGGGTGGAACAAGGGCCGCCTGAACTCCTATCTGATCGAGATCACCGAAAAGGTTCTTGCCGCCAAGGATCCGGCGACCGGCGGCGCCATGCCGGATGTCATCCTCGATAAAGCCGGCCAGAAGGGTACCGGCAAATGGTCTGTTATCGAAGCCCAGAATATGGGCATTCCGGCGACCGCCATCGAAGCTGCGGTTGCCGCCCGCAGCCTCTCGGCCATCAAGGGCCAGCGCGAGGCCGCCGAAAAGATCTTCGGCGCGCCTGATTATAAGTTCCCGATCGCTTTCGGTTCCGAGCTCCTGAAGGATCTCGAGCTTGCACTGTTCGCCGCCAAGATCGGTGCCTATGCGCAAGGCTTCGCCGTCATGGCCGAGGCCTCGAAGGAGTTCAACTGGTCGCTGCCGATGCCCGTTATCGCCAAGATATGGCGTGCCGGCTGCATTATCCGCTCGCAGTTCCTCGACGAGATCACCAGCGCCTTCACCAAGACCCCGGATGCGGCGAACCTGATCGTCACGCCGGCTTTTGCGGAGATGGTCAAGGAATCGATCCCGTCGCTGCGCCGCATCGTATCGGCTGCGACCGCTGCCGGTCTTCCGGTTCCGGCCCTTGCTTCGGCGCTGACCTATTTCGACGCTTATCGCCAGGCTCGCGGCACAGCCAACCTCATCCAGGCGCAGCGCGACTTTTTCGGCGCGCACGGTTTCGACCGCGTCGATGGCAAGGATATCCATCACGGTCCTTGGGGCAGCGGCGCGCAGGGCTGAGAAAACAATCAAATGCGATCGTGAAAAAGGCCCGCCGGAGAAATCCGGCGGGCCTTTTCGTTGTCAGAGCTTTGCGCTTTTCTTCGAATCGCGAAAACGCTCTATTCTTTTGTTTTGCCCAATTCCGGATGGAAAACCGCTTCGCATTTTTCCTGGAATTGTTCTAAATCTTCGGCCAGACGGGTGGGCTGATGCTTTGCAGCAGTTCAGGCTCCACCCCGTCAATGCGGGCGATAACAGCCTTGGCGAGTTCCCGGCCGGCATGGCGGAAATCTTCCGACACCGTGATGATCTCGGGCCTGATCCAGCTCAGGACATCGGCCGATTGCTTGGCGACCATGTCGATGTCGCGGCCGAGACGGAAGCCCGCCGCTTCGATGCCGGCATTGACGGCGATGGCGCCGCCGCTGCTGGAGCAGATGATCCCGTCGGGCGCATGCGGAGAGCGCATCAGGGCTTCGGTCGCGTCCTTGATGTCGGCGAGCGCGTTATCGGTGGTTATCCTGAGCGGGATCTCCTCGGCACCATATTGATGCAGGCCCGTCTGAAAGCCGATGCGGGTATGGGAGTAGTATGTGAGCTTGCTCGATGGCTGCAGCAGGGCCAGACGCCGCCGCCCTCTGGCGACCAGCGCACGGACGGCCTCGTGCGCGAAGGCTTCGTTGTCGAAGTCGTGGAAGGGGTGGATGATACCCATATCCGTCCGCCCGTGCGTGGCGAAAGGCATGTTGCGATCATGCATGAGTTCGACGCGCGGATCGTCCGGCTCCGTTCGCGATATGATGACACCATCGGCGGAGCCCGTGTCGAGGATATAACGCACCGGTACCAGCGGGTCCTTGCTGTGCGAATGCGGCGTGATGACCAGGTGATATTGCGTACCGGCCAGGACCTCGGAGATGCCGAAGACGATGTGACTGGTAAAGCCCATGATTTCTTCGTCGATGCTCAGCACCAGCGCGATGACATTGGTTTTGCCGGTTCTGAGGCGCACGCCCGCCCGGTTCGGCTGATAGCCCAGTTGACGGGCGACCATGCGCACCCGTTCCTTCGTCTCGGCGCCGATATCGGGAGCGTCCTTGAGCGCGCGTGAAATGGTAGTAATTCCGAGCCCCGTCATGAAGGCGATCGTCTTCAGTGTTGGCCGTTCGGGTTTGGATGGTGTTCCGCCCCCTGAAGTCTTCTTATTGTCCATTCCGTTCAAGCCCGCCTCCCGGCCGCCTCCTGCAGCCAATCCGCTTATGTCACTCACGCCTGCATCGCAAGCGCGGGCGAAACGCGGCGTCTCCTCGCTTTGAATAGAAACTGTAACGATACAGTGCGAATGTCGAGCACTATTTTAGATGCGTCCCTCGACGGAATTTCCAAGGGTTGTATTCGGAGCCGCCGGCATCTGGTTTTCCGTCCATGGAACGGCATCAGAGGAAGTGACTATGCATTTTCACAATTATATTGTTTATAATCAAATATTTAAATTGATATGTATTTTAGCATGCCTGTTGAAAAGCCAGTGCCGGCAGCTCGATTTCTCACGCGGGAATTTAGCCATAGGTTGCATAATTGCTCATTGTCGAAAAAATCTCGAGTTGGCGGTTGCGCAGCGAAAATGATTCGACTACGTTTTTCCGGCAACGTTTCAGTGAGGGAGGAGAACTTCATGAATATTCGTTTAATGGCTGCTGCGCTGGCTGCTTCCGTCGTGTTGCCGCTTGGTGCGGCCAAGGCGACCGACCTGGAGGTAACCCATTGGTGGACTTCGGGCGGCGAAGCGGCCGCCGTGGCCGAGTTGGCAAAGGCTTTCGACGCCACAGGCAATCATTGGGTCGATGGCGCGATTGCCGGCTCGGGAGGTACTGCACGTCCGATCATGATCAGCCGCATCACCGGCGGTGATCCGATGGGCGCCACCCAGTTCAATCACGGCCGTCAGGCCGAAGAACTGGTGCAGGCGGGCCTCATGCGCGACCTGACCGATGTCGCGACGCGGGAACACTGGAAGGACATCGTTCGTCCGTCCAGCTTGCTCGATTCCTGCACGATCAACGGCAAGATCTACTGCGCACCGGTCAACATCCATTCCTGGCAGTGGCTCTGGCTTTCGAATGCCGCCTTCAAGAAGGCCGGCGTTCCGGTTCCGAAGAACTGGGACGAGTTCGTCGCCGCCGCGCCCGCGCTGGAGAAGGCCGGCATCGTTCCGCTTGCCGTTGGCGGCCAGCCCTGGCAGGCGACCGGCGCGTTCGACGTGCTGATGGTCGCCATCGCCGGTAAGGATACCTACCAGAAGGTATTCGGCGAAAGAGATGCCAAGGTAGCGGCTGGCCCGGAAATCGCCAAGGTCTTCAAGGCTGCCGATGACGCCCGCAAGATGTCCAAGGGCTCTAACGTTCAGGACTGGAACCAGGCCACGAACTTGGTCATCACCGGCAAGGCCGGTGGTCAGATCATGGGCGATTGGGCGCAGGGCGAGTTCGCCTTGGCCGGCCAGAAGGCCGGCACGGACTACACTTGCCTTCCGGGTCTCGGCGTCAACGAAATCATCTCGACAGGCGGTGACGCGTTCTACTTCCCGCTGCTGAAGGATGAGGCCAAGTCAAAGGCTCAGGAAGCTCTTGCCAAGACGCTCCTCGATCCGAAGACGCAGGTTGCCTTCAACCTGAAGAAGGGCTCGCTGCCCGTGCGCGGTGACGTGGATCTCGCCTCCGCAAACGATTGCATGAAGAAGGGTCTCGAAATCCTGAAAAAAGGTAACGTGATCCAGGGTACGGATCAGCTTCTTTCTGCGGATACGCAGAAGCAGAAGGAAGATCTGTTCTCCGAGTTCTTCGCCAATCCGTCGATGACGCCGGAAGCGGCTCAGAAGCGCTTCGTAGAGATCATCGCTGCTGCCGAATGATCTCTGTCTTCTCGCCGCAGTGATACCGGCCCGGCGTTGCGGGTCGGTATCTTGGCCGGGACACGTTCCGTGATCCGGCCAGCTACGGCGCCTCTCAGGTGGCGGATCCACAGGGATGTGACGGTCGGCCGCCAATGAGGAGGGAGCGACAGGCGCCGGGCCACGACCCGGGTCTGATCATCGAAGCAATTGCGCTTCAGAAGGAGCTACAATGACGGGTCACGCGAAAGCCGGCCGGCCAAATCAATTTCTGCGCAATCTGAATTCGAAGATTGCATCCATTCCAATGATCCTGACGGCCGTCGTCATCTTCCTTGGCGGCACAATCTGGACCGTGGTGTATTCCTTCACCAATTCAAAGCTGCTGCCACGTCTCAGCTTCGTCGGACTGGACCAATACCATCGTTTGTGGGCAGCGCCGCGCTGGGTCGTGTCCATCGAAAACCTTGCCGTTTACGGCATTCTTTCCATGATCTTCAGTCTCGTCATCGGCTTTGTGCTGGCTGCGCTGATGGACCAGAAGATCCGGTTCGAAAATACGTTCCGCACGATTTTCCTCTATCCTTTCGCCCTCTCTTTCATCGTCACCGGCCTCGTCTGGCAGTGGTTGCTCAATCCCGAATTCGGTATCCAGTCCGTGGTGCGTTCGCTGGGTTGGACGACCTTCGCTTTCGATCCGCTCTATACGCCAAGCATCGTCATTTATGGCGTGCTGATCGCCGCGCTCTGGCAGGGGACGGGCCTCGTGATGTGCTTGATGCTCGCCGGCCTTCGCGGCATCGATGAAGACATCTGGAAGGCAGCGCGGGTGGACGGGATACCCATGTGGAAGACCTATCTGTTCGTCGTCATTCCGATGATGCGCCCGGTCTTCATTACAACTCTGGTCATCATCGCCAGCGGTATCGTCAAGGTCTACGATCTCGTCGTCGCGCAGACGAGCGGCGGACCCGGCATCGCTTCGGAAGTCCCGGCGAAATACGTCTACGATTACATGTTCCAGGCGCAGAACCTCGGTCAGGGATTTGCAGCTTCCACCATGATGCTGGTGACCGTCGCGATCGTCGTCATCCCTTGGGCTTACCTGGAATTCGGCGGAGGGCGCAAACGTGTCTGATACTATTACTCTCAAGAATGCGAACGGCGGTGCGGCCTCGACGGACAAGACGCTCTCCGGACCGAGCGGCCGCAAGCCGCGCCGGGTGATTTCGGGCCGCAACATCATGCTTTACGGCACGCTCTTCGTTGCCGCGGCCTATTATCTGTTGCCGCTGTACGTGATGATTGTCACTTCGCTGAAGGGAATGCCGGAAATCCGGCTTGGCAACATCTTCTCGCCGCCGCTCGAGATCACGTTCGAACCATGGGTGAAGGCCTGGGCAACGGCTTGCACCGGTCTCAATTGTGACGGTCTCTCCCGCGGCTTCTGGAATTCCGTGCGCATCACCGTGCCGTCCACGATCCTCTCGATCGCGATTGCTTCGGTCAATGGCTATGCGCTCGCCAACTGGCGGTTCAAGGGCGCGGATTTCTTCTTCTCGATCCTCATCATCGGCGCGTTCATCCCCTATCAGGTAATGATCTATCCGATCGTCATCGTGCTGCGCGAAATCGGTATCTACGGCACGCTCAGCGGACTTATCCTGGTGCACAGCATCTTCGGCATGCCGATCCTGACCTTGCTGTTCCGCAATTATTTCGCATCGCTGCCCGTGGAGCTCTTCAAGGCTGCGCGCATCGACGGCGCCGGCTTCTGGCAGATTTTCCTGCGCATTATGCTGCCCATGTCGCTGCCGATCTTCGTCGTCGCCATGATCCTGCAGATCACGGGTATATGGAACGACTTCCTGTTCGGCGTCGTTTTCACCAGGCCGGAATATTATCCGATGACCGTCCAGCTCAATAATATCGTCAATTCCGTCCAGGGCGTGAAGGAATACAACGTCAACATGGCGGCAACGATCCTTACGGGCCTTGTTCCACTTATCGTCTATTTCGTCTCCGGACGGCTTTTCGTTCGGGGCATCGCCGCCGGCGCAGTGAAGGGGTGATCCATGAACAGCAGCGTTTCCATCAAAGACCTGTCCCTCGATTTCGGCGCGGTCACCGTTCTGAAGAACCTCAATCTCGAGATCAATGACGGCGAATTCCTGGTGCTTCTCGGTTCGTCGGGCTGTGGCAAGTCGACCTTGCTCAATTGCATTGCCGGCCTGCTCGACATCACAGAAGGCCAGATATTCATCAAGAACAAGAACGTCACCTGGGAAGAGCCCAAGGATCGCGGCATCGGCATGGTGTTCCAGTCCTATGCCCTCTATCCGCAGATGACGGTCGAGAAGAACCTGTCCTTCGGCCTGCGCGTTGCCAAGGTGCCGCAGGCGGAGATCGATAAGCGTATCGCGCGTGCCGCCGAGATCCTGCAGATCCAGCCGCTGCTGAAGCGCAAGCCGGCCGAGCTTTCGGGCGGCCAGCGCCAGCGCGTCGCGATCGGCCGCGCCTTGGTGCGCGATGTCGATGTCTTCCTCTTCGACGAGCCGCTGTCGAACCTCGATGCCAAGCTGCGCTCGGAGCTGCGCGTGGAAATCAAGCGGCTGCACCAGTCGCTGAAAAACACCATGATCTACGTCACCCACGACCAGATCGAAGCGCTGACGCTCGCCGACCGCATCGCGATCATGAAGAACGGCGTCATCATGCAGCTCGACGATCCCACGACGATCTATAATGAACCGCGCAATCTTTTCGTTGCCGGCTTCATCGGATCGCCGTCGATGAACTTCCTCAAGGGCGAGCTGGTGAACCGTGAAGGCAAGGTCGTGTTCGCAACCAACGACGTGCTGTTTTCTCTCGATGGCTACAAGGCCGGCGAGGTTCTTCAAGCGGGCCGCAAAGTTGTGCTGGGCGTCCGTCCGGAGCACATCAAGGTCAACGAAGAGGGGGCGTCCGGCGGGGAAATTCACAATGCTACCGTCGATATCGAGGAGCCGATGGGCGCCGACAATCTGCTCTGGCTCAAGCATGCCGGCCATACCATGTCGGTTCGTGTCAACGGCGCCAGGCGCTTTGGCCCCGGTTCGGCAGTGAAACTCGGTTTTGACATGTCTCTCGCATCGCTCTTTGATGCCCAGACAGAACTCAGAATATGATCTCATGCCCGGAGGCGGTCCGACCGCCTCCACCTTACAGCGGTCCGGGGAGGTCCGATGTCGTCTTCGCTTAATGATAACTTCACCGTCAATCTGGCCGGGTCGTGGAGACTGACGTCTCCCGACAGCGACCACTCACTTTCCATATCTCTACCCGGCGATGTCCACTCGGCCCTCCATGCAGAGAGGCTTATTCCCGATCCCTATTTCGCTCGCAACGAAGACGTCGTGCAGTGGGTCGCCAAGCAGGACTGGGAATTGACGCGCAGTTTTACGCTCGATGACGCCGATGGGGACTGGTATCTTGACATCGACTATCTCGACACGATCGCCAGCGTCTATGTCAACGACGCGCTCGTGCTGGAGGCCAACAACTGCTTCCAGCGCTATCGCCCGGATGTTTCCAAAGCGCTGAAGACGGGCGAAAATATCATTCGCATCGTCCTGCACTCGAGCATTGCGGCCGGTGCCGCCCTGCAGGCGCAACAGCCTTTCTACATTCCCTACAGCACCGGCAATTCGCCGATCCCGAACGGCAACATGCTGCGCAAGCCGCAATGCCATTTCGGCTGGGACTGGAACATCGCGATCGCGCCGCTCGGCCTTTATGGCACCATCGCGCTGAAGAAGCTCGAGATCGCACGCATCGAAAATGTCGTCACGCAGCAGATTCATAATGACGACGGCTCGGTCGACCTCAAGGTGACGGTAGCGCTGTTTGCCAAGGGGACGGGGATTGCGCAGCTCTACTTTTCGCTCGATGATGAGCGGGTGCGCCTCGACGTCGGCGTCAATGCCGGCGAAACGTCGATCACCCATTTCTTCCATATCGACAAGCCCAGGCTCTGGTGGCCGGCCGGCAATGGCGAACAGGTGCTTTATGCCTTGTCCGTGGAAACCAATTTCGAAACCGTCATGCGGCAGATCGGGCTGCGCACGATCGAGCTGATCACCACCGAGGATGAAGCGGGCAGTCGTTTTGCCTTGAAAATCAACGGCTGCGAGATCTTTGCCCGTGGGGCCAACTGGATTCCGGCCGATGCACTATTTTCCCGCTCCAACCCGGCTGCGACCGAGAATCTGCTGCAGTCCGCGGTCGATGCCAATATGAATGCGATCCGCGTCTGGGGCGGCGGCTTCTATGAGCATGACTGGTTCTACGACACCTGCGACCGCCTGGGGCTGATGGTGTGGCAGGACTTCATGTTCGCCTGCAATCTCTATCCGTCGACGAACGACTTCTTGGAGAATGTCGAGGCCGAGGTGGGCTATCAGGTGCGCCGGCTTGCGACACATCCCTCGATCGTTCTCTGGTGCGGTGACAATGAGCTGGTTGGCGCTCTCACCTGGTTCGAGGAGTCCCGCAAAGATCGGGATCGCTATCTCGTCTCCTACGACCGCCTGAACAGGACCATCGAGACGGCGATGAAGAAGGCGTTGCCGGATGCAATCTGGTGGCCGTCGAGCCCGGCTTCGGGTTATCTCAATTTCGGCGACGCCTGGCACGCCGATGGCTCCGGCGACATGCATTACTGGTCGGTCTGGCACGAGAACAAGTCTTTCGACAATTATCGGACCGTGCGCCCACGCTTCTGCTCGGAATTCGGCTTCCAGTCCTATACCTCGCTGCCCGTCATCAAGACCTATGCTGAGGCGAAGGATATGAATATCGCTTCCCCGGTCATGGAACTGCACCAGAAGAATGCCGGCGGCAACGAGCGTATCGCCGGCACGATGTTCCGCTACTTCCGCTTCCCGAAGGATTTTCCGAATTTCGTCTATCTGAGCCAGGTTCAGCAGGGCCTCGCGATCAAGACGGCCGTGGAATATTGGCGGTCGCTGAAGCCGCATTGCATGGGCACCATCTATTGGCAGCTGAATGACACCTGGCCGGTGGCCTCCTGGTCCAGCCTGGATTACGGCGGCCGATGGAAGGTGATGCACTATCTGGTGCGCCGCTTCTTCCAGCCCGTGTCCGTCGCGGCAATTCCCTCGGAAGACAACAAGACGATCCGCTTCTCTCTGGTCAACGATACCAATGCCGACGTGGTGGTCGATATTTCGGTGTCGCTGCTCAAGCTCGATGGCGAGCGCGTGCCGCTGGCGACGGCGCATGCCGTCTGTACGCCGGATGCGGCCGTTACGGCATTGTCGATCGATGCGGATCAGGTGCCGGCCGACTGCCTGCTGGCGTGGCGTTTCACCGCATCGAATGGAATGGGCGGCGAGGGGCACTATGTCCACGGCACCTACAAGGCGCTCGAGCTTCAGCCTGCCGGCTTGACGTTGCTGAGCGAGGAGAGGGAGGAAAACGGGACGGTGGAACTCACCGTCACCGCAAAGGGACTTGCGCTGTTCGTGATGATCGAGAGCGATGCGGAGGGACGCTATTCCGACAACGCCTTCGATCTTGCCGCCGGCGAGAGCCGCCGCATCGTCTTTACGCCCGCCAAGCCGCTCGCAAGTGGCGTGCCGGACTTCCGCATCTACGATTTACAATCCAGCCAGTCGGTGGCCAGCCAGTCGGCGGATTGAGTTATCGCGCCGTTAAGACGGCGTTTTCGGGGCCACAAGCCCAAGACAGACGGCCCGAAGGCCATTGGAGGAGTATCTATGACGAAACTTGGATTTCAGCTTTATAGCGCCCGCAATTTCCAGCCCTATTCGGAGATCTTCGTAAAGCTCGGCAAGGCCGGTTATGCCGAAGTGGAAGGTTTTGGCGGCATCTATGCCGATCTGGATGAGGCCGGTCTCAAGAACCTGCGCGCTGAACTCGACAAGAACGGCCTGCGGATGGCAAGCGGCCATTTCAGCCCGGATTTTCTCGACGGCGAAGTGCAGAAGTCGCTTACCATCGCCAAGACCCTCGGCATGGATTCGATCTACGCTCCGCACATTGCTGCCGACCAGCGCCCCACCGACGCAGCAGGCTGGCGTACTTTCGGCAAACGCCTGCATGAAATGAGCAAGCCTTACAAGGACGCGGGCTTCGAATTCGGCTGGCACAATCACGACTTCGAATTCGTCAAGCAGGCGGACGGCTCGCTGCCGATCGAGCAGATATTCGAAGGCGCGCCGGATATTTCCTGGGAAGCCGATATCGCCTGGGTCATCCGCGGCGGCGGCGATCCCTTCGCCTGGATCGAAAAGCTCGGTCCGCGTATCACATCCGTTCACGTCAAGGACATTGCACCGGCTGGCGAGAACAAGAACGAGGATGGCTGGGCCGATGTCGGTCACGGCACGGTTCCGTGGGCAAGGCTGCTCAAGGCGCTCGCCAGCACCAAGGCCAAGCATTTCGTCGTCGAGCATGACAATCCGAGCGATGTCGATCGCCTGATCACGCGCTCCATCGCATCCTTCAAGAGCTTTTGAGGCACTTCCACATGACTAAGGAACTTGGCGTCGGCATCATCGGATGCGGCAACATCTCAACGACCTACTTCTCGCTCGCACCGCTCTTCAGGGGTCTGAAGGTGCTGGCCTGCGCGGATATCAACATGGATGCGGCGCGGGCACGCGCTGAGGAATACAGGGTCAAGGCTCAGACCATCGACGAGCTGCTCGCCAATGACGAGCTCGATGTCGTCGTCAACCTGACTATTCCGGATGCGCATTTCCCGGTTTCCAAGCGCATTCTCGAAGCCGGCAAGCACGTCTACTCCGAAAAACCGCTCGTGCTGACGCTGGAGCAGGGCGAAGAGCTGCGCCGCATCGCCAAGGAAAAGGGGCTGGCCGTCGGCTGCGCTCCGGACACTTTCCTCGGCGGCGCACATCAGCTGGCCCGCAAATTCATCGATGACGGCGGTATCGGCCGCATCACTTCCGGCTCTTGCCATGTGATGAGCCCCGGCATGGAAATGTGGCATCCGAACCCGGACTTCTTCTTCCTGCCCGGCGGCGGCCCGATCCTCGATCTCGGCCCTTATTACGTCGCCAATCTGATCAACCTGATCGGCCCGGTGAAGCGTGTCGGTGCCATGACCTCCATGGCGTCGCCGACCCGTACGATCACCAGCCAGCCGCGCAATGGCGAGATCATTCCGGTCAAGACGCCGACGACGATCCAGGCTCTGCTCGAATTCGTCAGCGGCGCCCGGATCACGCTGACGGCGAGCTGGGATGTCTGGTCGCACCGCCATGCCAATATGGAGCTCTACGGCACCGAGGGTTCGCTCTACGTGCCCGATCCCAACTTCTTCGGCGGCACCGTCGAGGCAAGCGGCCGCGACAAGGATATCAAGCCGCTGGAAAACTGGGCGCATCCTTTTGGCATCGTCAATCAGGAAAGCCCGAACGGTTCGCGCGCCAACTACCGTACGGCCGGCCTTGCCGACATGGTAGCATCGCTGATCGACGGACGCGATGCCCGTTGCTCGCTCGACCGCACCCTGCACGGCGTCGATGTCATGACCTCGATCCTGAAGTCGGGCGAGGAGGGGCGTTTCATCGATCTGACCACGACCTGCACGCAGCCGGCGGCCCTCGGCATCGAAGAGGCGCAGGCACTCTTGAAGTAAGCGCAGGAAGAGCTAGTTTGCGCGCGGGTGACCAACCCCGCGCGCTTTTTCATCTCGAAGGAATTCCACCATGGCCTGGCAACCGGCATCCGATCGCTATTCAAAAATGAAGTACAACAGGACCGGCCGTTCCGGTCTGAAGCTGCCGGCGGTCTCGTTGGGGCTCTGGCACAATTTCGGCGGCGATACGCCGCATGACCGCAAGATCGACATGTGCCGCACGGCCTTCGATCTCGGCATTACCCATTTCGACCTCGCCAACAATTACGGGCCGCCTCCGGGCAGCGCCGAGACCGCGTTCGGCGAGATCCTGCGCACGGACTTCGCCGGCCTGCGCGACGAGCTCATCATCTCCTCCAAGGCAGGTTACGACATGTGGCCCGGTCCTTATGGCGAATGGGGCAGCCGCAAATATCTGATCGCCTCCTGCGACCAGAGTCTGAAGCGCATGGGCCTCGACTATGTCGACATCTTCTACTCCCACCGCTTCGACCCTGATATGCCGCTTGAGGAGACTTGCGGCGCGCTCGACCATATCGTTCGTTCAGGCAGGGCGCTCTATGTCGGCATTTCCTCCTACAACTCACAGCGTACGCGTGAGGCGGCCGCCATCCTCAAGGACCTCGGCACGCCATGCCTGATCCATCAGCCGAGCTATTCCATGCTCAACCGCTGGGTCGAGGATGATGGTCTGGTGGATACGCTCGAAGATCTCGGCATTGGCTCTATCGTCTTCTCGCCGTTGGCTCAGGGCATGCTCTCGACCAAATACCTTGGCGGCATTCCGGAAGACAGCCGCGCGGCGCAGAATCACTTCCTGAAGCGCGACTTCATCCGCCCGTCGATCATCGACAATATCAGAAAGCTCAACGAGATTGCCGAAAAGCGCGGCCAGACGCTTGCGCAGATGGCGATCGCCTGGGTGCTGCGCGGCGGCCGCATCACCTCGGCCCTGATCGGCGCCAGCCGTTCGTCGCAGATTGTCGATTGCGTCAAGGCGCTCGACAATCTCGAATTCACCGCCGAAGAACTGAAGCAGATCGATGTCTATGCCAAAGAGGCCGACATCAACCTCTGGGCCAAATCCGCGGAACGCGATTGACGACCTTAAGGCGCCCGGAACCGGTTTCCGGGCGTTTTACTTACATTGCCGCTCATCGTGTTCTCTGGAGGAGGGAGTTTCATGATCCGTAATCCGATCCTGCCGGGTTTCAATCCCGATCCGTCCATCTGCCGTGTCGGCGAGGACTATTATATCGCCACCTCGACTTTCGAATGGTATCCGGGCGTTCAGATCCATCATTCACGAGATCTGGTGAACTGGACGCTCGTCAGGCGGCCGCTGGGGCGTGCGTCTCAGCTCGATATGCGCGGCGAACCCGACAGCTGCGGCATCTGGGCGCCCTGCCTCTCCTATGCGGACGGGCTGTTCTGGCTCGTCTATACCGACGTCAAGCGCTACGACGGCAACTTCAAGGACGCGCATAATTACATCGTGACCTCGCCGACCATCGAAGGCGAATGGTCCGAGCCTGCCTATGTCAATTCCTCCGGTTTCGACCCGTCTCTGTTCCACGACGATGACGGGCGCAAATGGTTCGTCAACATGCAGTGGAACCATCGCACGGAGAGCTATGGCGGCTCGCCGAAAACGCCGGCTTTCGACGGCATCCTGCTGCAGGAATGGGATCCGGCGACGAAATCGTTGAAAGGACCCATCAGGAACATCTTTGCCGGCACGGAACTGGGGCTTGTCGAAGGACCGCATCTCTTCAAGCGCAGCGGCTGGTACTATCTGACCACGGCCGAAGGCGGTACCGGTTACGATCACGCCGTGACCATGGCGCGATCCCGCGACATTGCCGGGCCATACGAACTGCATCCGAACAAGCACCTGATCACCTCGAAGGATCATCCGGAAGCGGCACTGCAACGTGCGGGCCATGGCCAGTATGTGGAAACCCATGACGGGCAATTCTACCATACGCATCTTTGCGGGCGTCCTCTGCCGCCGCATCGCCGCTGCACGCTCGGCCGCGAAACGGCTCTGCAGAAATGCGTGTGGAAAGAGGATGGCTGGCTTTATCTCGAAAACGGCACCGGTGTTCCCGATGTTGACGTTGCTGGCCTAAATGGTGCCCAGCCTATCGAGAAGCCGCGCCGCAGCGGCTATAATTTCGATGAGCACGAATTACCGATGGATTTCCAATGGCTGCGCACACCGCAGCCGGAACGCATCTTCAGCGTAACGGATCGCCCCGGCCATTTGCGGCTTTTCGCCCGGGAGAGCCTCGGTTCCTGGTTCGAGCAAGCGCTCGTCGCCCGCCGTCAGGAGCATCACAGTTTCCGCGCAGAAACGGTCGTCGATTTCCAGCCGGACACCTATCAGCAGGTCGCGGGCCTGACGCATTACTACAATCGCTTCAAACTGCATGCCATTGCGGTGACCCTGCATGAGAAGCTCGGTCGCTGCGTCACCATCATGACGTGCCCGGGAGACTATCCGAATGGCCGCCTGAGCTTTCCGATCGAAGGCGGTGTTGCCGTGCCGGCGGGACGGATCCAGCTTGCCATTGAAGTGCGTGACAACGATCTGCAGTTCTTCTGGCAGGCCGAAGGCATGGGCTCATGGGAGGCGATTGGGCCGGTGCTCGATGCGGGCGTCATCTCGGATGAGGGCGGGCGCGGCGAGCACGGCTCCTTCACCGGTGCTTTCGTGGGCATGTTCGCCTTCGACACGTCGGGCAGGGCAAAGACGGCGGATTTCGACTGGTTCAACTACGACGAACTATGAGGTTCCGATGGCTGGCGGCAATGCTCTGTAAAGACTGCCGCCCATCCCCTCCATTACGGAATTGTAATTCGACTGTCAGATTCGTTTCATGTCTGGCACGATACGTTCGCGCGCAGATTCTGAAATGAGGAAACAACCAATGAGAAAAATCTTCGCCGTCCTTCTGGCGGCGTCCGTCTTGGCATTGCCCCTGGCTGCGGCAGCGCAAGTCAAGCCAGCGCCAGCCGGCAAGCAAGTTGTCGTTCCGAAGGAGACGGTGAAGAAGAGGGTGGTCGTCCGCAAGGGCGGCTGGGTGAAAGGGCGCCGTCTGTCGCCTTCCGACCGGCGGCGGGCGGCGGAGATAGACTATCGCGCCTACCGGCTATCCACACCTCCGAGTGGCTATCATTGGGTCCGCATCAACAACAATTTCCTGCTTGTCGGCATTACGAGCGGCCTGATCTCGAAGGTGCGCGAAGCCCGATAGTTCGGATGCGATCATCGCCAAACGAGCCAAGGACGGCATTCGGGACCGTTCATTTTCATTCTGTCTGACGTGCGGAGCGCCAAAAAGAAATCCCCGGCATTTTGGCCGGGGATTTCAGCATTTCGTCTTTTCTCGATCTCAGCTCAGGCGGCCTGCCGCATGTGCCAGCATGGTGTAGACCTTGCCGGTATCCGAGGTGAGATAGGATTGCGTGACGGTGCGGTCGCGATCGGTGCGGGCAACGTCGGCGAGCAGTTTTTCGAAATCGGCGATGTAACGATCGACGGCGGTTCGGAATTCCGGCTCGCGGTCGTACTTGCGCTTGATCTCGTCGAAAGTCTGCTGACCTTTCAGCGTGTAGAGACGGCGGGTGAAGACATCCCGCTCGCCACGCTGATAGCGGCGCCACAGATCGACGGAGGCGTCGTGATCGATTGCGCGGGCGATATCGACTGACAGCGAATTCAGCGACTCGACGACATGACGCGGGTTGCGGGCGACGGGAACGGGTGCCTGTTCCGCCGGAGCTTTCGCCGTCGTCTGGCGGGCTGGCTGCGGACCGGTATTTTCGTCGCGCGAAGCGCCGCGCAGCAGGTCGCTGATCCAGCCGCCACCTGCCGTTTCCTGGCGGGCCGGAGCTGGCGTTTCTGCCGGACGCTGCGGCTGAGCCGCCGGGCGTTCTGCGGCGATGGAGCCGCGCCTGTCTCTTATACACATCT
>NZ_JAUQTZ010000280.1:0-1942 GCF_059803845.1 Rhizobium sp. UFLA01-1127
AATCCTGCCCAACGCACGAGAATAAACACCGTCATCGCATTTTTATGATAAGGTTGAGGATACGCAGCCTCCATGATTGCCCTCATGAGGGGAGCCGTTTCCGTCAGGAAAAGGTTCCAGCTTTCATGGCCGAAACACAGGGCTGTCAAACCGACCAATAGCAAGGTCGTCAGCATAGCTGAAAAAAACGCTCGATAATTTCGGGCAGCAAGCAAGCAAACTGGCACCAATATGCCCAAATGCGGCTTGATGGTCAGCAAACCGAAAAGAAGACCTGCGAACCAAGGACGCTTGGGTGCCAACGCCAATCCGCTCACCAAAAGCGCCGCCGTCAATACGCCATTTTGCCCAAAAACCAGGCTCATGACTGTGGCCGGGCTGAAAGTGACGAGCAATCTCGCCATTGGCGGCAAGCCGAATGGCTTCAGCGCACCATAGAGCAGCAGCAAAGTACACAACGTCCAGACGAGATAGGCCCAACCTATTGACAGTTGAGCCAAGGGCGCACCAATGAGAAGAATAGACGGGGGGTAGCTCCACTCCTGATCGGGTAGCGATTGTCCGAACATGTGCCGCAAGGCTGCTCGGTACTTTTCCATGTCGAATAAATCATCGACATGGCCATGCAGCGCCATCGTGGCTCCCGCCCAGAGGTTGGTAAAATCCCAATATGGCAACCGTTGGGACAGCAGTGAAAAGCCGCGCTCGTCCAGGGCCCACAATTCAATCAGATATAGGAGGCCGGTCAGTATGCCCCCGAATGCTATAACAATGGCAAAGCGAATCTCAGTTCTATGGCGCGCAATGACCATCCGCATCTCCGTGAAGCATTGGTCGAAATGTTAATTCACTCGCCTTAAAGTCAGGTTTATCCGCCCGCCGTTCCTCAGCAGTGTCGACGTTGCCGGATAGATTCGATCGACGCCATGGAAGCATAGCCTGCCCTCGTCGCCGAGAACGACGATATCGCCGCTCGCAAGCTTGAAAGATAGCGTGCGATCATTGCGGCTGAGGCCGCCGACGCGAAAGAGGCAGGTGTTGCCGAGCGAGATCGACAGCACGGGCGCGTTGAGGTCCTGTTCGTCGCGATCCTGATGCAGTCCCATGCGTGCGTCGTCGCTGTAGAAATTGACGAGGCAGGCCTCGGGCGGCTTTTCATAGCCTGCTATGTCATTCCAGAGATCGAGCAATTGCGGCGGCATGGCCGGCCAAGGGCGACCGGTAACCGGGTGCGTTGGCTGATAGCGATAACCACGCTGCTTGTCCGTCACCCAGCCAAGCGAACCGCAATTGGTCATCCGCACCGTCATCTCCTTGCCGGTGCCAGGCATGACCGGTGTGTAGAGCGGCGCTTCGGCCACGACGGCGCGAATCGTCTCGACCAGCCCTTCTTGGGCAGGGCGGTCGAGATATCCGGGGAGATGGCGAATTCCGTTGGGGAGCAGCATTCTGGTTTCCTACGATGATGCCGGTCGGGTGAGCGTGTCGTTCTTGCGCTTTGGTGCCCGGCCCCTCACCCCCACCCTCTCCCCGCAAGCGGGGCGAGGGGGTTTAATCCTGCCTCAAGCCAGCCGCCGCAACTGAGAGTCTTGCTGTTTCCCTGTGTCGTCCCCTCTCCCCGCATGCGCGGAGAAGGCTAGGATGAGGAGCCGGGCAGATAGCGTCCACAACACTGAACTCACCCGACAAGCCACTTTGACCCAACCAAATCCAAACCGCAGCCCAGAAACCAAATCTAATCGCCACCGACCTTGCCGCGCATCTTCTTGACCTCGGAGCGCCCGGATTTCTCCTTCAGACGGCGCTCGACGGACCCCTTTGTCGGCTTGGTCTTCCGGCGCGGCGGCGGTGGCGGCGCTGCTGCTTCGATGATCAGTTCCTTCAGGCGCTCGCGTGCATCGTCGCGATTGCGATCCTGACTGCGGAAGCGGCTTGCCTCGAT
>NZ_JAUQTZ010000281.1:0-1782 GCF_059803845.1 Rhizobium sp. UFLA01-1127
AGATGTGTATAAGAGACAGGCTTGGATAGCTGCGCGAGGAAGGAAAGCAGCGTGCTTGATATTGAAACGAGATGGACGAAAGTGGTTTCGTGTGACAGAGCCGGCCGCACTGAGAAGCGCGGCCGGCTTATGGCTGCGGCCGGATTATTCCGCTGCCATCTGAAGGGACTGTGCGTCGGCTTCGAGTTCCGCGTTTGGATCGGCTGCGATACGAACAGGTGCCGGGAGCCAACCCGAACCCTTCATCTTCCGTTCCGCGATCAGGACGGCTTCGGCCTTCTTCGATGCTGACGAAACCGCAAGAGCTGCTTCCGGCCCGCGTGTTTCAAGAACCGCCCGCTCGATCCCCCGGCGATTGACGTGGTTGAAGTAGCTGTCGGCGGTGGTTTCAAACCAGTCGGTCATGTTGACGTTGAGAGCGCGGCCGAGCTGGTTTGCCTGTTCGATGCCGTTCCGGCGGTCGGTGAATTTGACCTCCACCGCATTGACGGCATGCGCGGCGGCGTAAGCCAGCAGCGACAGAAGTTCATCGTGGCTCTGCTCAAGGCACCAATCGAACAGGTCGGCCGGGTTGCCGGGGATTTTATGCCCATAGTTTTCCTGTAGGCTCTCGAAGGCGGCTGAGGCAGGGCAGTTTTCCGGCTGTTTGATCCATTTGCCCATGCGCTCATGGGTGAGCGACAACTGCAGGGCACTCTGCTCGGACACATACCCACCATAGCTGATGCGCAACAGCATCGCGTGGACGACGGCGGCCAGAGCCACTCCCGGATTGTTCGCCAGTTCCACACGCAAGGCCGTGGTCTTCTTTGCGGTCAGAACCTCGATCAAAGCTTGGGAATGCGTGAACTTCGGCGTGCCTTCCTCGACCTCAGTGGTCCCGCCACTCGTGGCGACCGTTGCGCCGCTGGCTTCGCTCTCCTCAGTTGCGTCGTCGCTCTCCCCGGCTTCGATGTCCTCGCTTTCGTCTTCTTCCCTCACAATGCCGATCGCCGTTTCCGCAAGCCAATGCCTTGCTCGGTGGTCGTTCTGTCGCTCACCGACAGTATCATCGTGGCCGTTCAGAACGTTATTTCCAATGGCTTCGGGGCGTCGATCGGGCTCGAGGCCGGCTATACGCAAATCGCCGCAGGCATCGCATCCAAGCTGGGGATCGCATTCAAACTGCGAAGAGCTGACTTAAGAACACTTGTCGGATGCGGGGCAGCCGGTGCGATTGCGGCTGCTTTCAATGCGCCCCTGACCGGCGCCTTCTATGCATTCGAACTGATTATCGGGTCCTATTCGATCGGCACGCTTACGCCCGTCGTGGTCTCGGCCCTCGTTGCAAAACTTGCAGGAGCGAACGCTCACGGTGCCATCATCATTGACCGAAATCCGAACGACGTCCATGAACTGGACTTCTTAGCCGTGAAACCTCGCAATTTTATACACTTACTGCGCCCGCGAAGGCCTATCCGGAAATAAGTAAAATTTATAAGCGACGATTCAATCTGGATTAGTGAACTGTTTGTGCGATAGATGCACGAAGTAATTGCCACCTGTCGAGTTCGCTAAGTTACCACCTGACAGCCCTGCCCGGAGATCAAACGATGGATGAACGGCAGTTAAATGCTTTTCTCGTTCTGGCAGAGGAACTGAGCTTCTCACGCGCCGCCGTCCGCTTGGGGATGACCCAGCCAGCTCTGAGCCTTATGATTGGGCGGTTGGAAAAGGAGCTGGGCGTAACGCTGTTTGAACGAACAAAGCGCAACGTTCTTCTACTGTCTCTTATACACATCT
>NZ_JAUQTZ010000282.1:0-1875 GCF_059803845.1 Rhizobium sp. UFLA01-1127
TTTACCTGAGAAGTGTCCGGATTGTCAGATTTGGAACCCCTTCGAGCGCAAGCGAGGAGGATAGGAATTCCAAATCCAAGCAAAGATGATGAGCATTGGCAATGAGAACGATCAAGTGTCGTAAGGGTATTTAGTGGATGCCTAGGCATGCACAGGCGATGAAGGACGTGATACGCTGCGAAAAGCCGTGGGGAGCTGCGAATAAGCTTTGATCCATGGATCTCCGAATGGGGCAACCCACCTTAAATGCTTAGAAAATCATTCTGGTTGTCGGACCTTTGGTCCGACGTTACGGCGAACGATCGCCGACGCGCTCTGCGCTTTGTTGGTGCCATGCTCGGGTTCGAGTGGGGCAGCAGCACAGGCCAGAGGCCTGTCGTCGGTCGTCCGACGCGCCCACGCAGCGCCGCCCGAAGGGCGGGTCGAGCGTGAGTGAGAAACCCGAATGGTTTCTAAGCATTGTTATGAGGTATCTTCACCTGAATAAAATAGGGTGTAAGAAGCGAACGCAGGGAACTGAAACATCTAAGTACCTGCAGGAAAGGACATCAACCGAGACTCCGCAAGTAGTGGCGAGCGAACGCGGACCAGGCCAGTGGCAATGAAGTATAAAGTGGAAGAACCTGGAAAGGTTTGCCGTAGAGGGTGACAGCCCCGTATGCGTAGATGACTTTATTGTCCTAGAGTAGGGCGGGACACGTGAAATCCTGTCTGAACATGGGGAGACCACTCTCCAAGCCTAAGTACTCGTGCATGACCGATAGCGAACCAGTACCGTGAGGGAAAGGTGAAAAGCACCCCGACAAGGGGAGTGAAATAGAACCTGAAACTGGATACCTACAAACAGTCGGAGCCCGCAAGGGTGACGGCGTACCTTTTGTATAATGGGTCAACGACTTAGTGTAACAAGCAAGCTTAAGCCGGTAGGTGTAGGCGAAGCGAAAGCGAGTCTGAATAGGGCGATATAGTTTGTTGCATTAGACCCGAAACCGAGTGATCTAGCCATGAGCAGGTTGAAGGTTGGGTAACACCAACTGGAGGACCGAACCCGCATCTGTTGCAATAGATTGGGATGACTTGTGGCTAGGGGTGAAAGGCCAATCAAACTCGGAAATAGCTGGTTCTCCGCGAAATCTATTTAGGTAGAGCGTCTGGCGAATACTCCCGGGGGTAGAGCACTGGATGGGCTATGGGGACTCACCGTCTTACTGATCCTAACCAAACTCCGAATACCGGGAAGTACTACCAGGCAGACACACGGCGGGTGCTAACGTCCGTCGTGAAAAGGGCAACAACCCTAACCTCCAGCTAAGGTCCCCAAGTCATGGCTAAGTGGGAAAGGATGTGAGGATCCCAAAACAACCAGGATGTTGGCTTAGAAGCAGCCATCATTTAAAGAAAGCGTAACAGCTCACTGGTCTAGTCAAGGGTCTTTGCGCCGAAAATGTAACGGGGCTGAAGCCATGCACCGAAGCTGAGGATTCCTCTTTGAGGAGTGGTAGCGGAGCGTTCCGTAAGCTGATGAAGGGATACCCGTGAGGGGTCCTGGAGGTATCGGAAGTGCGAATGTTGACATGAGTAACGATAAAGAGGGTGAGAGACCCTCTCGCCGAAAGACCAAGGGTTCCTGCTTAAAGTTAATCTGAGCAGGGTTAGCCGGCCCCTAAGACGAGGCGGACACGCGTAGTCGATGGGAACCACGTTAATATTCGTGGGCCTGGTGGTAGTGACGGATTGCTTAACTTGTTCACACTTATTGGATTGTGTGGGCGGGGACGCGGTTCCAGGAAATAGCTCCACCGTATAGACCGTACCCGAAACCGACACAGGTGGTCAGGTAGAGTATACCAAGGCGCTTGAGAGAACTATGTTGAA
>NZ_JAUQTZ010000283.1:0-1821 GCF_059803845.1 Rhizobium sp. UFLA01-1127
GGCTCCAAACTTGCCGAAGCAGCCAAGTTCCTCAACGATATCTTGCTGTCCGCACCCTCGATTATCGTCGGCGTGTTCGTCTACGGCGCCGTGGTCGTGCCCATGCACGGCAACTCCGCCATCGCCGGCATCCTCGCGCTGGCGCTGATTGCCCTTCCGGTCGTCAACCGCACGACGCAGGACATGCTGTTGCTTGTGCCGAATGCGCTTCGTGAGGCGACTGCCGCGCTCGGCGCACCGCGCTGGAAGTCCATGATGATGGTGATCTACCGTTCCGCCTGGACGGGCATCCTCACCGGTATCCTGCTGGCCGTCGCCCGCATCAGCGGGGAAACCGCGCCGCTTCTCTTTACGGCCGGCTACAGCAAATTCATGAATGCGGGTCTGACCGGTCCGATCGCCACGCTGCCGGTCGCCATCAATACGCTCGCCGCCGATCCCGGCGAGGATCTGAAACAATTGGCTTGGGCCGGCGCGCTGATCATCACCGTCGCCATCCTTGCCCTGAACATCCTTGCCCGTGTCTTGAGTGGGCGCCGTCAGTGACGCAGCCGCCGAACTATAGGAATGAGACCATGAACATGAGCGACAACAATTTCCAGAGCGTCAATGCACAGCCGGGGAAGGGCGCCGCTTCCCAGTCGGATCTCGGCGCGCTTGCGAAACTTGAGGTGAAGAACCTCGATTTCACCTATCAGAACGGCCATCGCGTTCTGAAGAGCGTGAATATGACGATACGCAAAAATGCGGTGACCGCCTTCATCGGCCCTTCGGGTTGCGGCAAGTCCACGCTGCTGCGCACGTTCAACCGGATGTATGATCTCTATCCGGGGCAGACTGTTGCGGGCGAGATCCTGCTGGATGGCCGTAATATTCTTACCAAGGACGTCGATCTGAACGATTTGCGCGCCAAGGTCGGCATGGTGTTCCAGAAGCCCACGCCGTTCCCGATGTCGATCTACGAGAACGTTGCCTTCGGTATCCGGCTCTACGAAAAGATTTCCAAGGCGGAAATGGACGTCCGCGTCGAAGCGGCGCTGACGGAAACCGCGTTGTGGAGCGAAGTGAAGGACAAGCTGCACCAGAGCGGCCTTGGCCTTTCCGGCGGCCAGCAGCAGCGCCTCTGCATCGCTCGCGCCATTGCAATCCGTCCCGAAGTCCTCCTGCTCGACGAGCCGACCTCGGCTCTGGACCCGATCTCGACCGCCAAGGTCGAGGAATTGGTATCGCAGCTGAAGGGCGAATTCACCATCGTCATCGTCACGCACAATATGCAGCAGGCGAGCCGTATCTCCGACAGCACCGCCTTCATGTATCTCGGCGAGCTCATCGAATATGGTGCGACCGAACAGATCTTCCAGGCGCCCAAGGTCAAGCGTACGGAAGATTACATCACCGGTCGTTACGGCTGATACGGCAAGAGATCGCCTGGCAACAGGTTGCCTTGTAATTTGCGAAGGCGCGCCGTCGAAGCGCGCCTTTGGCGTTTCAGGATGGCCGCTTCGTTGGGCGGTCGCGGGATTTGGTCAAGCTGTTCGATGGCGCTGTAGCAGCCCTTCAGAGGGAGTGCCGGATAAGCCGGTCACATCCTGGCGAGCGTACCCATGCGCCGCAGGGCGTGGATCTGGTCGTCTAGTGTCGGTACCAGCTCGCCTTCGCCGGCCGCCGGCGTCGCGTCGGGCTCTCCCGCAGTCTGCATTTCATTGAAGACGATGGTGCAGTTGCGCCCGGCACGCTTGGCGGCGTAAAGCGCCCGGTCTGCGGAGGAGACCAGCCGATCCCAGCTGACCGTGTCGCGGGGCATGAGCGCCACGCCGATGC
>NZ_JAUQTZ010000284.1:0-1803 GCF_059803845.1 Rhizobium sp. UFLA01-1127
GTAGCAGGCGGCCACGAGAGATTGTGCTGTCTCGCGATATTGCCGCGCCGCGCGCATTGCTCTTTCGCCTCTGGACCGAGCCGGAACATCTGATGCGCTGGTGGGGTCCACAGAATATGACGGCGCCATCCGTTTCCGTCGATCTGCGGGAAGGGGGCGCCTGGCGGCACTGCATCTTGACACCGGAAGGCAAGGAATATTGGAGCCACGGCCGCTATCTGGAAATCGCCCCGCCCGAGCGCCTCGTCTTCACCTTCGCCTGGGAAAACCAGGAGGGTAAGCCCGAGCATCCGATGCAGGTCACCGTTGAATTTCATGAGCTTGGCGAGAAGACGCGTCTCGTCTTCCGCAAGGTCCAATTGCCTGACGATACGGAGCTGAAGCTTCAGACCGGCGGCTGGGAGCAGGCTCTCGACAAATGCGTCGCCTATGCGGAAGCCACCTCAAGGGAAGGATGAGAGTGATGAAGAAGACCTATCATGGCAGCTGCCATTGCGGCGCCGTCGCTTACGAAGCCGATCTCGATCTGCAGGGCGGCACCTTCAAATGCAATTGCTCGATCTGCAAGAAGAAGCGCAATTGGCTGGCTGTCGCTACACCCGCCGATTTCCGCCTGACCTCGGGTAAAGGCAGCATTGGCGAATATCAATTCGGTGCGCGCATCCTGCACCATCTCTTCTGCAAGACCTGCGGCATCAGCTCCTTCAACTGGGGTGAGAATGCAGCACTCGGCGGCAAGTTCTATGCGATCAGCATCAGCTGCCTGGACGATACCACCGATGAGGAGCTTGCCTCGCTTCCCGTCGGTTATTTCGACGGCCGCGACGATCGGTTCGATCGCGCGCCGGAGGAAACGCGCTATCTTTAGCCGCTCGGCGAGGATTCCCAGTCTTCGAAACGCAACCTCCGGATGCGCTGAAACTCTCTAACGTTATGTGTTATCAGGATCAGATCGCGAGCGACCGCTTGACCCGCGATCAGAACATCATAGGTGCCGATTGGTGTGCCGAGGGAAGCAAGGGCCGCCCGAATTTCGCCGGCCACACGGGCGTCGTGCCTATCGAAATCCAGCGTCTCGAACTGGAGAGCTTCCACACGCGCAAGATTCTTGGTGACACGCTGGCCCTTGTAGGCGCCGTAGAACAACTCGTGTGCAACGATGGCCGGAATGGCGAAATCCTGCGGCTTGTGCCGGCGAAGTTCACTCACGAAGCCGGAGTGTCCTTTCATCAGGGCGATAACGGCATTGCTGTCGAGCAGATACTTCACTTAAAGATATCCAGCTCGGGGCGTTGCTGTTCAGCCGGTTGCTCGGTCGCTGCTTCTACAAAGTCATCATCGACTGGCCCAATGACGGTTTCCAGCCAGTCCCAATCTTCGACGATCGGTTCCAGAATGATTGCCTTTCCTTGCCGGCGAATGCGCACTTCCTCGCCATCGAGGCGGAATTCCTTCGGCAAGCGTACGGCCTGCGAGCGGCCGGACCAGAAGATCTTTGCGATGTCCATGCCATAGCTCCCTATTTGAGATATGACATTGATATATAGCATCCAAGGGCCGATTTCAATTCGACGCGTTACGATCCGGCTTTCGTGGCGAGCCAGATCACATGACGCGCGCCTGTCTTGCCATTGGCGCGCGTGTTGACCACCTCGGCCGTAAAACCACTGTCACGCAGACGTTTTGTAAAGCGCTCGTCAGGTCCCGACGACCAGACTGCCAGCACGCCGCCGGGCCGCAGCGCATCGCGCGCCGCTTTGAGGCCCTGATAATCGTAAAGACCGTCATTGGCCTCCGACGTGA
>NZ_JAUQTZ010000285.1:0-1688 GCF_059803845.1 Rhizobium sp. UFLA01-1127
GAGTGGACCCGGCTAGGGAAGTTGACGCCTGTCTCCGGCATGCCGGTCGAGGCCTTCTTGCAGACCGGTGAAAGAACAGTATTGACCTATCTGACGAAGCCGATGGCAGATCAGATGGCTCGAGCCTTTCGCGAAGAATAGCGCCTCGCTCTCCTCCATTGTTTCGCTCAATTCGCTGCAGCCGGAAAAAAGCTGGTCTGCAGGATCAATGGGATAGGGAGCG
This sequence comes from Rhizobium sp. UFLA01-1127, assembly GCF_059803845.1. Classification (NCBI taxonomy): domain Bacteria; kingdom Pseudomonadati; phylum Pseudomonadota; class Alphaproteobacteria; order Hyphomicrobiales; family Rhizobiaceae; genus Rhizobium; species Rhizobium sp. UFLA01-1127. The sequence goes on from NZ_JAUQTZ010000285.1 coordinate 224, forward strand.
AGCTCGATTTGACCCTTGATTTTAAGGGGTTTCGGTCGCAAGCTGGAATCCCATTTAAGCTTTGAGGGGGGCCGAGATGGTAAAGCTAGTTCCCATAACATCGGCGAATTTAACCGACCATCAGATCGGCTCTGACGATATCCTGATAGCGCCGGATTCGACCAGCATCCTCTATGGGGATGCAGGAGGAAGCCTTTTGGATCACTCCATGGGCGGCGACGATAATCTGACCATACACGGTTCGGGCGACTTTTATGGCGATGCCGTCAGAAACGTCGCCGACCACGCGATCGGTGGCGACGATTTACTGTTCGTCCAGATAACTGGGTCAAGCAGTACTACCACCAATTTGTATGGGGACGCGGGAGAAAACATCTCTGACAGCGCGAAAGGCGGCAACGACGTCTTCCGTATAGCTCCAAGCCCAACCAACATCACAGTTGCCATGTATGGCGACGCCGGAAAGGACATGGCAGGGCACGCGGCTGGAGGCAATGATACGTTTCAGCTTTCGGCTTTTCAAAGCACTTTCACAATCTATGGCGACGCTGGCGGCAACATGAAGGGCCATGCCGTCGGTGGCAGCGACACGGTCACAGACGGTAGCTCTGAAGGCTTCGTTACATTCTATGGCGATGCGGGCAAAGATATGTCCGGTCATGCGCATGGCGGCAATGACGTTCTTAATACGGGCCTTGAAGACAGCGTGACGTTTTACGGCGATGCCGGTGGCGATCTCCGTGATCATGCCATGGGCGGCAACGATACCATGAACGTTGCTTCTGTCGGAGCGGTTCTGGCCTATGGCGACGCCTGGAGCATGTCGGGTAATGCCCATGGTGGTAACGACAGCCTTATCGTCAGGGCGCAACAAAACGCAAACGACATGATCGTGGGCGATGCGCAAACGATGTCGGGCAACGCGCATGGAGGCGACGACGTGCTGAACGTCGACGCCGTTCGTCACACGGAAGGGTCCATTACCCTGATCGGCGACGCGGTGAAGATGTCCGGTAATTCCCGTGGCGGTAACGACACCCTGATCAGCGGCAATGGGAACGACGACATGTGGGGTGACGCGCAGGTCATGATCGGCCACGCCCAAGGTGGAAATGACACGTTTGTATTCAAGCCCAATAGCGGTCATGACAGAATAGAGGATTTTGGTCAGGGCGCTTACGGTCCGGGGTCGAACTGGGGGGTAGACCATATCGACGTTTCAGCACTGGGGATCAAGGATTTTAGCCAGCTGAATATTATCTCGGCATTCGATCCAGTTACCCATGACAGCATGATTGCATTCGCGACGGGTGATGTAATTGTTCACAGTCAGCATTCGCTGATGGCGAATGACTTTCTGTTCGCATAAGCAGCGCAGTTGATGTCCTAGGCGCATGGGTCGAGCGGCAGCCCCAATTTGATAGGGGGTGCCATTGGACAACGTGAATCTAGTGTCCCCGTGTTG
>NZ_JAUQTZ010000286.1:0-1577 GCF_059803845.1 Rhizobium sp. UFLA01-1127
GTCGTGACATTGCTCAGGCCATTGGTCAGGATCGACATTGTGCCGCCGGACTGAATGAGACCGGCGGAGTTGACCACGGCGCCGTTACGCTGACCGCCGCCCGGTCCGGCTACAGTAAGTCCGTTGCCGGATAGGATAGCTCCCTGGTCGTTGGTGAGCGTGCCGCCGACGAAGAGGTTGGCATTATTGCCAGCAAAGACGAGACCGGACGGGCTGTTGTAGAAATCGCCCGATACGTTGAAGGTCAGGCTGTTGCCGGCCGCCAATTGGCCGGTATTGCCCAGCGACGGCAGGTTCAGCGTCAGGTCATGCGCGGCAAGCAGCGAAGTGCCGGCAGTCGTGGCAAGACCCGCGGCGGAGATGGTGATGTCGCCGGAACCGCCAGCATTGGTAACGGTACTGATCTGTGCATTGGAAAGATCGGCACCGCCGGAGAGATTGAGGTTCAGGCCACCGAAGACGAGATTGCTGCCGGAGAGGTTGGCGGAGGCGGCATTGACGATCAGCGTGCCGCCACCGGAAATCCTGCTGCCTCTGCTGCCGGATAGGTCGAGCGCACCGGTGTTGAGTGTCAGGTTGCCGCCGACGCGGGTGGTGCTGGTATAGGCGATGGCGCCAGGGCTGGTAAGCGCTGCGTTCCCCAGGCTCTGCAGGCTGTTGTAGCTGATATTCTGCGTCGCCGCGGCGGAAAGATTGCCGCCCGAGAGCAACGAGTTGGCGCTGATGCTGCCGTTTGAGGCGGCAAGCGTCATGGTGCCGGCGCGACGCAGCATCAGGCTGCGGTTGCCTGATGCATTGGTGGCGGCAAAGTCGACGCCGGAGACCAGCGTATCGATCGAAATCGACCGGGCATTGAGATTGACATTGCCGGTCCCCAGCGATTGGCCGGTGAGCGTGATCGCATTGCCGGCGGAAATCGTCAGATCGCCATGGGCAACGGCGTTGGCGCTGACATTGCTCGCCGCGTTGGCGGTGATGGTCCCTGCAGCGAGCAGGCTGTTGAAAGAGATGTCGCCTGCCGTGGCTGCGAGCGTGATATTCCCGGCCTGGCCTAGAATGACGTTGCCGGCACCCGATTGGTCCATCGCGGCAAAATCGACACCGGCCGCGATGACGTTGCCGCTGATGGCAGATCCGGTCATCGAGACGTTGTTGGCGCCAAGAAGCTGGCCGTTGATCCTGACCGCGCCAGGACTGGTGGCCGAACCGATCGAGACCGCTCCATGGCCGGTAATGTTGCCGCCCGTAAAGGCACTCGCGGCCACATTGAGGTTGCCTGCGACGATCAGCGTGTTGGCCGACGCACTTCCGGCGTTAATAGTCAGATCGCCGCTTGATCCGAGAGCGATGGCGCCGTTTGACGACCGCGCGGTGGCAGCGAAATCGACGCCGGTAACTGCCTGGCCGAGTTGGACGGTCGAACCGGAGAGCAGGACATCGCCGGCGCCGAGGAGCTGGCCGGTCACATTGACGCTGCTGCTGCCCGCGAGGGTAATGTCGCCATGCCCGGTCACAGCGTTGGCCGCAATCGCAATGCCGCTGGCGGCGATTGCGCCAGCCGATAGTATGGTCTGCGC
>NZ_JAUQTZ010000287.1:0-1532 GCF_059803845.1 Rhizobium sp. UFLA01-1127
CAAAACTGCCTCCTAAAAGGTAGCCTTGAATCAGACCAAAGCTGATTTGTGAACCAACTTTGTCAACATCGCCTAATCCGCATGGAAGAAAGCGATCTGTACCTGACGATTTCATCGGAGAAGACAAACTCGCCCATAGTCCTCCAACCCCGCGAGGGCGGCAATTCTCAGAGATGGCGTTTGATCAAGCAGGATCCGTGGATCTAGCCCATGCGGTTTCCGGCAATCGTGGAAGAACGACGGACCTGAAATCCAAGGCCGCTTTCCGCTAGCGCTTTACTTGACCAGTGGGGCACTGAAACGCCGGGCCAGAATCTCGACCCTTGCTTTTAGCGTGTCGACGTTAGGGTCGTCGGCAAGAAGTCCGTCGAGCGCGAGGAGGAACACCTCGGCCGCCGCGTCGTCGCCAAGAATTTCAGTGAAGCATTCGACACTGACGTCACGATGCCGCTCCGCGATCTGCGGATCCAAGCGCTCGCACACATCGTAGAATTCGCTCGCCATGGGTGCGCCGAACATGTCAGCCCAGGGTTCGACGAGCATGACCCTGCAGACTTCCAGCAGACGTTCATAGCCGTCTCCTGGCGAATAAGCTGCCCGCCGCGCGTCCGGATGGCGGACGACGAGCCAATGCTCGAAAACCGCGGTGAAGATCTCTTCCTTGTCCTTGAAGGTCTTGTAAAGCAGCGTCCGAGAAATGTTTGCACGCTTCGCGATGTCATCGAGCGACGTCTTGGAGAATCCGAAGTTCAGGAAGAACCAACGGGCTGCCTGCAGGATCGTGTCACGACGGGAAGCCGCTTCTTCCGGGGTGATTTTGGGTGCCATATCAGAACCGTGACAAAAAACGTATTTAATGTCAAATATTATGATACGAAGCAACAACGTTGCCCTTCCGCTCGCCGATCCCTGACGAAGTTCCGTCGCCTAGCGTATCGAGAGTGGGAAAAACGTGGGGGGTATCCGAGCGGCGGGTCGGCGGTTCATATCCCTTCACATCATACCAAGCCACCTCTGAGTGACTCCCAGCGCCTTATCTAACAGTGGCATCACCCTCCTGGCAAAGGAGACTCGCCCGTGAACAGAGCTATGCCGATCAACAAAATCGCCATTGCGCTTTGCTGAACGCCATCTTTGATCGCGATGAACGGCCGCATTTTTGCATTCGACAGGCGGTTCTGTTCGACCTGCGCCGCGGTGTCCAGAATGACGGATACATCATCGCCGCAGCATATCGTCGAGATGTCCGCGCCGACGTAGTTCCCAACACTGCCAAGATCGCGCTGATGCCCTACAATATCTGACGACCAAACTGCGTTCGTTGGTGTAGTGGACTGTCGGTTATCATCGTTTTCCACGGATGCCAAAAAACCGAAGCGTTGCAGCCGCGAGATTTCTTCGGCGGGGAGCGTCACGCTGGTGCGCCGCAGGAGAGAATCGTATCCGACGAAGTCTATCTTCAAACATGGGGTAATCGCGGCGCGATCGTCCCAGGTCAGTTATGCAATGATGGCTGGTAAGGGTGGTTGCCC
>NZ_JAUQTZ010000288.1:0-1513 GCF_059803845.1 Rhizobium sp. UFLA01-1127
ATCTTCAAACATGGGGTAATCGCGGCGCGATCGTCCCAGGTCAGTTATGCAATGATGGCTGGTAAGGGTGGTTGCCCCCGATAAGATGGAAATACGGGCTCACGATTAGCACCGGGCCCAAACATCAAACGGAGGCAACCATGGTCGAATATATCGGGCTTGATGTTTCATTGAAAGAGACCGCCATCTCGATCCGAAAGGACGGGAAGCGGATCTGGCGCGGCAAGTGCCCCTCTGACCCAAAAATTTTGGCGGAGATGATCCACAAACACGCCCCGCACGCCAAGCGCGTTGTATTCGAGACAGGGCCGTTGTCGACATGGTTCTATCATGCGCTAACAGCCGAAGGGGTTCCAGCAATCTGCATCGAAGCGCGGCACGCGCAAAAGGTCTTGGACGAGACGCTCAACAAGACCGATGCCAATGACGCGGATGGCTTGGCCCATTTAGCCGAAGCCGGGTTCTACAAGGCCGTCCGGGTAAAAGCATTCGATAGCATGCTGACGCGCACGCTGGTGGCGGCTCGCAATCAGCTGCTCAGCATCTCCACCCAGCTCAGCAACCAGATTCGCGGGCTGATGAAGATATTCGGTCTCATTGTCCCGAAAGGGAAAGGTCGGATATTTGATGGGAACGTGAGGCAATTGCTGGATGGGAATGACGGTCTAGCAAAGATCATCTTGCCTCTACTCGAGGCATGGCGCGACATACGCAGGCGCGCTGCCGATCTTGATCGCCAGTTGCTCACAGCGGCGCGGGAGAGCCAGGAGACGAAGCTCTTGATGACTATCCCGGGGATCGGCGCCGTCACCGCCGTCTCGTATCTCGCAGCGATAGAAGATCCAGAAAACTTCAAAACGTCACGCTCGGTTGGCGCCTGGCTTGGGCTGACAACGCGGCGGTACCAGTCCGGTGAAGTCGATTATGACGGCCATATCTCACGCAGAGGCGACAACCATCTGCGGGGCTTGCTTTATGAAGCAGCGACGGTACTCCTCACAAGAACCAGTGCCAGAAACGAAAACAGTCTCAGGAGCTGGGGACTTAAACTGCGTGAGCGGCTGGGCTTCAAGCGCGCCGCAGTGGCAGTCGCCCGAAAACTCGCCGTTATCATGCATAGCATGCTCAAGACGGGGGAAGTGTTCAACGCATTGGCTGGCGCTACCGCATAAGCGAAGAACCAGCCTTCTCACCTCAGCGCGTCAAATCTGATTTGAGGCACTGAGCGTCCGTGCTGCGGACGTGGGTTGGATCATTCTGTTTATCCTCGTTGCAGCTCGGTCGAGACTGCGCTTCAAACATAGGAAGATCCACCCTGCGAAAACCCATTATGCGGCGACCTTGTGTCGACCGCGCAGACAACGCTGCTCCCGGCACCGGATAGCTCTGAAGAAAACAAAGCCGCTGAGGCCCGATCGAATTGAATAACGTACGCCGCCCAGCGTGTTCCGCAGCACGGCGACGTTGACGAGTGCCCACGGCTCCTTGACTCTTGGAACGCTATTAGACAACG
>NZ_JAUQTZ010000289.1:0-1447 GCF_059803845.1 Rhizobium sp. UFLA01-1127
CATTCAGACTGCTCCGGTTGATCATTTTGGAAGACCAGCGCAGATGACTGCCGCGCCGCATGGAAGACATCCCAAGACGGCGGTTTCGCCGACCGTTCGGGCAAAGGCTTTTGCTCACCGTTCAAGGACGGATCATTGGTCTGGAGTTGGGGAACTGTCGGCCGCCCGACATTCTGCCCTATCGCTATGGTGGACAGCGTCTTCGAAAGCCGTTTGGCCTCGCTTTGGACCTGATCGTCATACTGGGCCATCTTTCCGACCGATGGATCGGAGCGCCCGTAGTAGGATTGCAGCATCACGCGCTCAGCCTGTTGCAATGTCGCGCCGGCGCGCACGGCCAAACGATAGTAACCATCGAGCAGTGTCGCCGTTGCCTTGAGGTTGAGGCATGGATCGAAGGCATCCGCGATGCTGAGATCAAACTTGCGCAATTCGACGATGCTAATGCCTCCAAGCCCTAGTTGGACATCTTTATGTTCCGCCATCAGCAGTGTTGCGGTTTCGACCGCTTCGGCTTTGTTCTTTGGCTGTTGATGAAGAGATGAACTTCCTCGCACCCGAACATCAAAAGGCTGGAATTGGCTTTCGAGACTGACGATCGCTGCAAGCGTTTCGATCGCAATCGCCGGCGCACAGGTCTGGGCAAGATCGGTGAAGGAGGCCGCCATGATCAGTACCACACCCGCTGGCTTCCAACGCCGTCGATGGTCACATCGACATAATGGGGCTCGGATCGCACATTCGGCCGCGCCGTCGGGTAGCCCATGCACTGTAGGTGCCGGCCATCCCGCTGCCAGCGCGCCGATACCACCAGCCCATCGTCTCTAGCGCTGCCGTCACGACCGGAGGCACAATAGCCGCCGTCAACCTTGGAAAGGGTTCGCGAAACGCAGGTCTCCTGTTGACCGCGCTCGCCATAGCCTGTCGTCAGGCGATAGCTATCACTGCAGAAATAGGACTCGTAACCAGGACGTGATGCCCGGAAGCCGACACCGCTGCAGGTGGGAAAGGAATGCCCCTTGGCAAGCTCCCGCCAGAGCTTGCTGATCGGCGGACGGCAGGCGGCATATTGTGTAGGTCCACCCGGATTGGAAAGGCACAGGATAACCTGGCATCCCCAATCATCGGCGCGCGCATGCCGCTCGGAAATGAGGTATAAAGGAATGCAGCCGGTAATGGCGAAGATTGTTCCAACCAGAAGGCGTTTCATAAGCATGGTCCTTCGATGTGGCGATATCAAACGATCCGTCCGACGACGAATCAGGCGTCGTTGATAATTTATACTTACTTATATGATGCAGTTAAAAAGATGACAAGTACCCTAACCACGCAGTGGCACAGTCTTTCGTTTGCAGCCTTCATCCTGCATGAGATCATGGATAATCCGCAGGAGGACGAGACACCGCAATCCCGACTGAAACAGGTCGGCATGATGAGTGTTCTCTAC